>NZ_JAMYSA010000008.1:0-106381 GCF_040321735.1 Mesorhizobium sp. M0293 | reverse complement strand
GCCACCAGCTTCGGCTGCTGGAGCGCGATCTCGGCTTCGATCTGCTAGAACGAATCGGCAAGGGCGGGGCGCTTCCGCGTCTTGGCCAGCGCTACGCCAGCGACGTGCGCAAGGCGCTGACCGTGCTGGGTGACGCGGTGACGCGCCATGCCGGCACCGGCGTTGGCGGCTCGTTCAGTGTCAGCTGCACGCCGGGCTTCGCTTCGTTGTTCCTGTGCACCCATATCGGCGAATTCCGCCAGATGTACCCCGATGTCGCGCTGCGCATTCTGACGCCGCGACGGCTAGACGATGTCAGCAATGCCGAGGCCGATGCTTTCATAGCGTTTGGCGTCGGCAATTGGCCGAACCGGGCGGTCGAGCTTCTGTGCGAGATCTCCTTCACGCCGCTGTGCAGCCCGACGCTGCTCAACAAGGTTGGTGGATTTTCGAAGCCAGCCGACGTTTTGCGCGCCAATCTCCTACATCTCGGCGATACCGAGGACTGGGCGCGCTGGCTGGCCCTGTCCAAGGTGGAAAACCCGGACACAGAGGGCGGCATCTTCTTTTCCGACATGAATCTCGTCTTCTCGGCCGCGATCGCCGGCCAGGGCATGGCCATGGGCGACGAACTGACCAGCGGCAAGGCATTGGCCGAAGGCAGGCTCGTGCGTCCGTTCGACATCGCGATCAAATCGCCGCGCTCCTACTTCTTGGTCTCCGAACATGCCAAGGCGACGCATCCGGTGCTTGACGCATTTGCAGGATGGCTGCGATCGAAACTCGCGGAGAGCAATGCCAAGGGCATGGCCGACCACGGGCGTCATCGATTGGACAGATGAATGGAATTTGCCGGTCCGGCGAAAACTATTCGGTTGCGGTGAGGCCGCGCGCTGCCCTACGATTTCGACAAGCGTTAGGGAAAGGGCAGTATGCAGCAACCCGGCCGTGCCGCAGAGATCAAGGCAATCGGGATCGGCAAGAGCTTCGGCTCGTTCCGTGCGCTGGACAATCTGTCGCTCGATATCGGCCGTGGCGAGTTCCTGACCCTGCTCGGGCCGTCCGGTTCGGGTAAGACGACCTTCCTGATGATCCTCGCCGGCTTCGTGCAGCCGACCGAGGGCAAGCTGTTCAGCGACGGCGTCGACATCACCGACCGGCCGGCCGAGCAACGCGCCGCCGGCATGGTTTTCCAGGGCTACGCGCTGTTCCCGCATATGAGTGTCGAAGCCAACATCGCCTTCCCACTCAAGGTGCGCAAGAAAGCGGCGGCCGACATCAAGCGCCGTGTCGGCGAGATGATCGAACGCGTCGGCCTCAAGGGCCACGAGAAAAAACTGCCGGCGCAGCTTTCCGGCGGTCAGCAGCAGCGCGTGGCGCTGGCGCGCGCGCTGGTGTTCGAACCGGGCGTGCTGCTGCTCGATGAGCCTTTCTCGGCGCTCGACAAGGGCCTGCGCGGCCAGATGCAGGCCGAGATGAAGCGGCTGCACCAGGAGACCGGCACCACCTTCGTCTTCGTCACCCACGACCAGAGCGAGGCCTTGGCGCTGTCGTCGCGCGTCGCCATCTTCAATCACGGCAAACTGCTGCAGGTCGGCGCGCCCGACGAGGTCTACGACCGGCCGGACAACCGCTTCGTCGCCGAGTTCCTCGGCGAGATCAACATGCTGCCGCTGAAGGGCGTGCGCCCGTCCGGCAATGGCTCGACTGGCCTGTGCGAAGACCGCGCGGTCAGCATGCGCTGCAAGGCCGAGGCGGTGCGCGGCGATGCAATCCTGGCGATCCGGCCCGAATACATGTCGATATCAGGCGAGGCGGCAGCCGGCGAGAACGGCATTGCCGCGACAGCGACCAACTCCACCTATCTCGGCGCGGCAACACGGCTTGACCTGACGACGCGGCAAGGCGCCAAGGTCACGGTCTCGGTGCCCAACGAGGTGGCCGCCGCCGCCCTCAGCAAGGGCAATTCCGTCTGGCTCACCTGGCCGGCGGAAAAGGGTTTCCTCCTTCCGCATGGAGGACAATGACGAACGGTGTGGCGAGATATGCCCACCACCGCTTTCCGGTACTATCAACGACAAAAAAGGGGAACTGACATGACAAGCAATTCAAAGACTGGCGACACCAAGAAACAAGCCATCGAAAGCCTGTCCGCCAAGGCAGGCCGCGGCGAAATCTCGCGCCGGCAGTTCACGCAGCTGGCGGGACTCGTACTGGCCGGCACGCCGATGCTGCTGCGCTCGACCGGTGCTTTCGCGCAGGCCAAGGAACTGGTGCTGGTCAACTGGGGTGGTGACGCCATCACCGCTTATGACGCCGCCTACGGCCAGGCTTTCACCAAGGACACCGGCATCACCGTCAAGATGGACGGCTCGGGCCCGACAGAAGGCGCCATCGCCGCGCAGTTCAAGAGCGGCGCGCCGACCTGGGACCTCGTCGACGTCGACCCGTTCTCGGCCATTACGCTCGGCGCGCAGGGCGCTCTCGAGCCGATCGACTATGCGATCGTCGACAAGAAGAAGATGCGCGAGGGCTTTGGCTGGGAATACGCCGCCTCGACCTATTTCTTCTCCTATGTCATCGCCTATGATTCCGAAAAATACGGCAAGGACGCGCCGACCGGCATGGCCGATTTCTTCGACGTGAAGAAATTCCCCGGCAAGCGCTCGCTCTACAAATGGGGCGTGTCGAGCTGGGAGGCCGCCCTGCTGGCCGACGGCATCGCGCCGGCGTCGCTCTATCCGCTCGATCTCAAGCGCGCGCATGACAAGATCGCCGCCTTCAAGGAAAACGTCGTGGCCTATTGGGGCGGCGGCGCCGAAAGCCAGAGCGTGCTGCTCAATGGCGAGGCCTCGATGGCGATCGTCTGGTCGACGCGTGCCTCGCTGATCGAGCAGGACTCGGGCGGCAAGATCAAGTTCATCTGGGACCAGGGTCTGATCTCGCCCGGTGCGCTCGCCGTGCTCAAGGGCAATCCCGGCGGCAAGGATGCGGCGATGAAGTTCATCGCCAGCGCCCAGGACCCGGAAAAGCAGCTGGTCATGTTCGACAAGCTCGGCCAGGGTCCTGCAAACCCGGCTGCCGACGCGCTGATCCCGGCCGACAAGAAGCGCATCAACCCGGTCGATCCCGAGAACATGAAGAAGCAGATCGCGCTCGACATGGATTGGTACGCCAAGAACTATGGACCGGCGCTCGACGAATACACCAAGATCATCTCGGCCTGACCAGGGCCGGGGTAATCGGGTCGAAATGAGATCCTACCTCTCCGACAGGATGGGCGCGGCGCTGTTGATGGCGCCGCTGCTCCTGTTTCTTGTCCTGGCCTATGCCTGGCCGTTCCTCGGCGTCGTCAAATGGAGCTTTACGCTGCCGACGCCCGGGCTCGGCCAGTATAATGCACTGCTCACCGACGATCTGGTGCAGTCAGTGTTCATCCGCACGCTGCGCATCGCGGCGATCGTCACCGTGGTTTCGGTGGCCGCTGCCTACGCCATCACCGTCGTCTGGGTACGCGGAACCCCGGCACAGCGGCTGATCGCCGAGTTCTGCATTCTCGTACCCTTCTGGATTTCCGTGCTGACCCGCGCCTTCGGCTGGGTGGCGCTGCTTTCCAATCGCGGCCTGATCAACACCTGGCTGCAAGCGATCGGCTTCATCTCCGAACCGCTGGCGCTGGTGCGCAACGAATTCGGCGTCATCGTCGGCATGACGCATTTCCTCATTCCTTTCGCCGTTTTCCCGCTGGCATCGGCCATGCGCAGCCTCGACGACCGCGTGCTGCTGGCAGCGCGCGGGCTCGGCTCCAGCCGCATGCGCACCTTCTGGACGGTGTTCGTGCCGATGACGCGCTCCGGCATCATCGGAGCGGCGATGATCGTGTTCGTCTTCTCGCTCGGCTTCTTCGTCACGCCGGCGATCCTTGGCGGCGGCCGCAGCGTCATGATTGCCGAGCTGATCTATCTCAGGATCTTCCAGAGCCCGGACTGGGGCCTGGGTGCGGCCATCAGCGTGGTCCTGGTGCTGTTCGTCGGCGCGCTGATGGCGCTTTTGTTCCGTTATGTCAGACCGAAGCAGTTGATCTGATGCCGACCTATCGCCCCGGTCCCGTCTCCCTGATCATCGCCGCCTTCGTGGCTTTATTCTTGCTGATGCCGTTGCTCGCCGTCATCCCGGTGTCGCTGACGCCGAGCCGCATGCTGGCGATGCCGTCGGGCGAACTGTCGCTGCGCCACTACCGGGCGCTGGTCGAGGATCCGCGCTGGCTCCAATCGATCCTGCTCAGCATCCGCATCGGTATCGTCAGCAGCGCCTTTTCCACCGTGCTGGCACTGTGCTTCAGCCTCGGCGTGTGGATGTTCCAGCCGCGCTTCACCGCGGCGCTTGTCGGCTTCGTGCTGCTGCCCATGGTGGTGCCGCCGGTGGTCTCGGCGATCACGCTCTACTTCCTGCTCACCTCGATCTCGGGTTTCAGCTCGTTCTTCGGCTACGACACCTGGCTTGGTGTCGCCATGGCGCATTCGGTGATGACGGTGCCGTTCGCCACAGTGCTGATGCTGGTCTCGCTCAGCCAGCTAGACCGGCGCATCGACCTTGCCGCGCGCGGCCTCGGCGCCTCGGTTTGGGAACGCGCCACCCGCATCATCATGCCCAACATCAAATTCGGTATCGTCACCGCGGCACTTCTGTCCTTCGTGCTGTCCTGGGAGGAGATCGGCGTCACGCTGTTCATCACCTCGGTCAACGCCATCACCCTGCCCAGGCTGATGTGGATGGGCCTGCGTGACAACATCGATCCTGCGATTGCTGCACTCTCGGTGATCCTGATCATCATCACCGTGCTGGTGCTGGCGGTGCGAAGCTTCGTGAACCGGACGAACGCGGCGCAGTGAGAAGGCAAAGCGTGGCGTAGGCTCGCTTGAGACCTTCGGGCAAAGCGCTCCTCCCATCCTGCCTGACATCTCGCCCACAAGGGCTTCCGGCTACCCCATCGCGCGGCGGATTGTCCTGGACAGGCGGGCAAGGAATTTTGGTCGGGACGATGCGTCGAGCTTCCATGACAGCACCGCCATGGCCATTTGCCGCGGTAGCATGCCGACCGACAGGAACCAGGCGGCAAGCACGGCGCGGCGGCGCAAGGACGCCGTCATTTCGAGGCTGGCGACGGCGCCCGCCGCCGCAAGCGCCAGCCGGGAATCCTCGGCCACGGGATGCCGGTGCCTGTCCGCGCAGAGCGACGCCAGCCGTTCTTCCAGGTGGACCGGATCATGGCGAACGACGTCTGCCGGCACGACCGTCAGGCCGGCCTGCGATGCCTGGTCCGACAGCGCCGCCATGCGGTGGAAATCGTGCTCTACCCGCCAGCGTGCCCTCTCGGCGAGCTTTTCACCGAAAACCGAATGATTGGCGCCGTGGATCCGGTAGGCGCCGACACATTCATCGATGGACTGGACGTGGCCATAGAGCGGCGCCAGCGTCGCAAGATAGCCGTCGGCGCCCTGGCGGAAATCCGGTTCCGGAATCGGCATGATCGATTCCAGGGTCGTCCGGTCAAAGGCCAGCCCGCTGGTCACGGTCGTCTGGTAGCGCCCCTTGCGCAGCAGTTTCGGCATGACATCACCGCTGTCGAAGGGCAGTTCCGGCGGCGGAAAGACGTCCTTGATGCGTTGCCGGTCATCGACAATGTGCAGTCTGGATTGCACCTGGGCGGTTGCCGCGTCCCAGGTGTCGACGATCCTGGAGACGGCTTCCGGATAAAGATAATCGTCGGCGTCGAGGAAGAGGACGATTCTGCCCGAGCTTGCAGCAAAGCCGGTGTTGAAGGCGGCCGCATGCCCACCATTTTTTCGTCGCGGACAAGCGAGGATCCTGTCGCCGTAGGATTTCATGATGGTCGTGGAATTGTCCTGCGATGCATCGTCGACGACGATGACTTCGACGTCGTCGTGGTCCTGCTCCAGGGCGCTGTCGATGCTACGTTCAAGGAAACGTGCGTAATTGTAGTTCGGAATAATGATGGAAACCGGGGTTTTGTGGTGGGTAGACTGCATCGCATTCGACCTCGCATCTTGCTTTGGTTTCGGCAAACCCCGCTCGTGGGCTGCCTCCCAAGGAAAAGCCCCGCCTTTTTGTCTGGAGACTGGTCACGTCTCTCTTTCGCGACTTCATGCAAAGCCGCCATCGCCTTCGAGGATCGCAGTGGCTGACTGGGGTAAAGGGGTGTCGCCGGCCAGCTAAAGCTCCGGCGCTCCGGGCCATCGACCAGGCTCGACGGAATGGCGTCACGTTCCGTCACAGTGGGACCGCAGCGGACACCTTGAAGGCACGTCCGATACTGGCCTTCAAATGCGGCTGGAACAAGCCCGCTATCCGAAAACTGATGTCCAGAGGCGTGGGCAGATGATGTCAGGCAAAACAAACCTCACCGAGACGCGGCCAATCTTGCCTAGATCCCAACGCCGCGCCGCGCGCCCTGACGACGTTGTTGGCAAAGTCGTATCAGCATTCATCAGTCCGATGACGAATCGCCATCGCCTCTGCGCGGCGAATGACTATATCTGACAAAGTATGCAGAACACGGACAGGCTTCCGAGAGGTAATGGTAGGAAGCACAACGGTTAGGGGAAAAGGACGATGACCGCGCCCGGCGATTTGCAGCAGGCACTGTTTCTGAGGCTGAAAAGCGATGCCTCGCTGTCGAAATTGTTGGGCGGTGCCGGATTGCTCGAACGGGCAACCGACAATGCCGCTTTTCCATACGTGACCTGCGGCCAGACTTCCGCCTTTGACGGGGACACGGGCGCCGAGAACAACGATGATCAGTTGATCACGCTGCACGTCTGGTCGAAAGCCCAGGGGGAAGCCGAAACGTTTGCCATCATGGACGCCATCAAGGCGCGGCTCGCCGATGCGGTGCTGGTGATCGGCCCCCACGGCCAGACACGACTATCGCTCGAATTCACCGAGGCCCGCCATGACGAGGACCTCCTCGTGCATCACGGGCTGCTGCGTTTTCGCGCGCTGACGCAGGAAAATGCCTGACGCGCTTTCAATCTGGTCGAAACGGAGTCTAGATTGGGCTTTCGCGGGATTTGCCGGGTGGGCCGGTAAAATCCCAGGTTGACTGTCTCGCATTGCAGGGGTGTGGCGAGGATGTTTTCAGCGGCGTTCACTGTTCATTTCACGTTCAGCACCGATGCGTTACAACGCCGACCATGAAAACGCTTCGCTCCCACTTCCGAACCGCGACACTGGCGCTCTGTGCAGCCGGGCTGTTTGCGTCGCAGGCGACAGCGATGCCGGCCATCGCGCCCGATCAGGCCAGCCCGATCGTACTGGCCGCGTCCGATTGCTATGCGATCGGCCAGCAGGTGGCCGAACAGAATGGCGGAACGCTGGCCAAGGCCTCGCAATCGACACGCGGCGGCCAGCCGGTCTGCGTCATCGTCGTGCTCGTTCCGGGCAAGGATGGACAACGTCCGCGCCGTTCCGAAATCGTCGTTCCACTGAACTGACCCACTCTTCCATTTTACAGACCTCCGTTTCCCAGGCCGCCGGAATCGGCCTATATCTGACCCTAGTCCTTCAACAGGTATCGAACTCCGCATGCGCGTACTCGTCGTCGAAGATGACAAGGATCTCAATCGGCAGATATCGGATGCGCTGGTCGACGCCGGCTACGTCGTCGACCGCGCCTTCGACGGCGAGGAAGGCCATTTCCTCGGCGACACCGAGCCCTATGACGCCGTCGTGCTCGACATCGGCCTGCCGCAGATGGACGGTATCAGTGTGGTCGAGCGCTGGCGGCGGGGCGGCCGCAAGATGCCGGTGCTGATCCTGACCGCGCGCGACCGCTGGAGCGACAAGGTCTCCGGCATCGATGCCGGCGCCGACGACTATGTCACCAAGCCGTTCCATATCGAGGAGGTGCTGGCGAGGCTACGGGCTCTGATCCGGCGCGCTGCCGGCCACGCCTCGTCCGAACTGACCTGCGGACCGCTGCGCCTCGACACCAAGGCGTCGAAAGCCGATGTCGACGGCGTGCCTTTGAAACTGACATCGCACGAATTCCGCCTGCTTGCCTATCTGATGCACCATATGGGCGAGGTCGTCTCGCGCACCGAACTGGTCGAGCATCTCTACGACCAGGATTTCGACCGCGATTCCAACACTATCGAGGTGTTTGTCGGGCGGCTGCGCAAGAAGATGGGCATCGACATGATCGAAACCGTACGTGGCATGGGCTACCGCATGCGTGAGCCGGAGGCGTAACTCGGAACCGCTCAAACCAACCGCAAGGACGCCGCTTTCGCTGCGTTTGTGGCCGCGTTCGCTGACGTTCCGTGTCATCGCCTTTTCCACGGTCTGGGCGATCGTGACGCTCGTTGTCATCTTCACTCTGATCACCACGCTCTACCGCCAGGCCAGCGAGCGCGGCTTCGACAGCCTGCTTTCGGCGCATCTGTTCAACCTGATCGGCTCCATCGGTATTTCCGACAACGGTACGCTGACCGGCGCGCCCGACCTCGGCGATCTCCGGTTCTCGGAGCCGAATTCGGGCTGGTACTGGTCGGTCGAGCCCGCCTCGGAAGGCGTGCACGGCGATCTTCATTCTTCATCGATGTTGAAAAACATCCCGTCGCCGAGCGTTGCCGATGTCCCGTTCAACGCCAGCTTCCAGCGCAGCTATCCGACCGAAGGCATCGATGGCGAGCAGCTCGAAGTGTTCGAGAGCGAATTCGTTCTCGATTCCAAGAACCGCGCCGCGCGTTTCCGCGTCATGGGCAACCAGAGCGAACTCGAACAGGAAATCGCTACTTTTCAGCGCCGGTTGTTGACCTATCTCAGCCTATTCGGCGTCGGCATGATCGCCATCAACGCGATCGCCATCCTGCTCGGCCTGCAGCCGCTGCGCCGGGTCAGGAATGCGCTTGCCATGGTGCGCGAGGGTACCGCGCAAAGGCTCGACGGCCAGTTCCCTGCCGAGATCGAACCGCTTGCCAACGAAACCAATGCGTTGATCGAAAACAACAGGCGCATCGTCGAGCGGTCGCGAACCCAGGTCGGCAATCTCGCCCATTCGCTGAAGACGCCGCTCGCGGTGCTGCTCAACGAGGGCCGGGCGCTTGGCGGCGCCAAGGGACAGCTGATCGCCGAGCAGGCCGCTTCCATGCAGAAGCAGGTCGAGCACTATCTGCAGCGCGCCCGTGTCGCGGCGCAACGCGACAGCGTCGTCTACCGCACACCGGTGACGCCGCTGGTGCAGCGCATGGTGCGGGTTTTGCAGAAGCTCAATCCGCAGACAAACCTGTCGCTGTCGGTGCCGGCGACCGAAATCGTCTTTGCCGGTGAGCGCGAGGATCTTGAGGAATTGCTCGGCAATCTGCTCGAAAACGCGATGAAATGGGCTAGGAGCGCGGTTCTGGTCTCGGTCGTGCCTTTGACCGGCAAGGACGATCCGGCCGGCCTGTTTGAGATCGGCATAGAGGATGATGGCCCAGGCATTCCCGAGGACAAGGCGCGCGAGGTGCTGAAGCGCGGACGGCGTCTGGACGAGACGAAGCCGGGAACAGGTCTGGGGCTGGCCATTGTCGCCGACCTCGTCAACGAGTATGGAGGCGTCCTGGCGCTCGAACGGTCCGGCATGGGCGGATTGAAGGCGGTGGTGCGATTGCGGAGCCTTCAGTGATGTTCACCAGGGCCAATCGACATAGAGGGACGGAAGATGTTATTGGCGGCATGTCGATTGGTCCCGCAGCGACCAGCGGCCAAATTTCCGACAAATATCAATACTATGGGCACGCCGACTTCTCCGATGACGCGGCCCCCGGGCTCATCCGTAACAGGCTCCAACTCAAGAAAACCGGTTGTTGGCATGAAGATTCGCGTCGCGCTTGTTTCCGCATTGGTGGCCGTTTCCGGCTGCACCACCTTGAGTGGCAAGGGGCCAACCATAGCAGTGACACCGGCCTCGACGCCTCCTTCCAGCGGCAAGGTGACCACGACGATCATTTCGGCGATGGGCGGCGGCCTCATCGGTGGGTCGATCGGCGCCGGCCTCAGCGAGGCTGAAAAGCGCAGTGCGCTCGAGGCTGAATACAAGGCGCTTGAATATACCGCCAGTGGCCAGAAGGTGGCATGGAAGGGCGCCCAGGCTTCGCGCTATGGCGAGGTGGTTCCGGCACAGCCCTATCGCGTCGGTTCGCAGGACTGCCGCCAGTACACGCAGACGGTGTTCACCGGCGGGGCCGGGGTCACGGCACGTGGAACCGCTTGCCGCAACACCGACGGCAGCTGGACGCCGCTGACCTGACCGTCTGCCGGCGGTCGGCGCCTGGCGCCGATTCCGTCAAAGCGTCGCAGGATGCATCTGTTGGCAGGGCAGGGCTCTGCCTTTATTGGAAGAACCATGCTGTTCTGGGTCATAGCCGCAATTCTCACGCTGGGTGCGAGCCTGGCGGTGCTGCTGCCGCTGACCGCCAGCTCGAAGGGCGCGTCGTCGAGCGGCGATCACGATCTCGAAGTCTATCGCGACCAGTTGTCCGAGCTCGACCGCGACGCAGCGCGTGGCTTGATCCAGCCGGCGGAAGCGACTGAGGCCCGCGCCGAGATCGCCCGCCGCATCCTTCGCATCGATAGTTCGGCCGGCACGGCATCCGTTGGCCGAGCGGCGGTCGCGGCAAGGCTGGTGGCAACCGCGGCCGTGCTGGTGGTGCCGCTGGTCAGCTGGGGCCTTTACAGTCAGCTCGGCTCACCCGATTTGCCGTCCCAACCGCTCAGCGAGCGGTTGGCCAAGAATCCGGCCGACAGTTCGGTCGACGAACTGGTGGCGCGGGCTGAAGCCCATCTTGCCGCCAATCCTTCCGATGGCAGGGGCTGGGATGTACTCGCGCCCGTCTATCTGCGCATGCAGCGCTTTTCCGACGCGGCGGCGGCCTATCGCAACGCCATCCGCCTTGACGGCGATAGCGCCGTTCGCCAGGCTGGTCTTGGCGAGGCGATCGCCGGTGCGGCGGGCGGCATTGTCTCGGCCGATGCCCAGGATGCCTTCGAGGCGGCGTTGAAACTCGACCCGGCCAATGCGAAGGCCAGCTTCTACCTGGCCATGGCACTGGCCCAGGAGGGCCGCGCCAAGGAGGCAGCCACGGCCTGGCAGGCAATGCTGGGCAAGCTGCCGCCGGATTCGCCGTGGCGCGGTGCGGTCGAGCAGGCATTGGCCAAGTCCGGCAGCCCCGAAGTTGCCTCAGGCGGGACCACGAATGGTCCCGATTCCGGCGATATCGATGCCGCATCCTCGATGTCGCCGCAGGATCGGGAAGCCATGATCAACACGATGGTCGCTGGTCTCGACGACAAACTGCGACAAAATCCGCGTGATCCGGAAGGATGGATGCGGCTCGTTCGTTCCTATGTCGTGCTGGGAAAGGCCGATCAGGCGCGCGAGGCGCTGGGTCGCGCCATTGCCGTCTTTGGAGCCGACAGTGACGAGGCGAAAAAAATCACCGCCTTTGCCGCCTCGCTTGGCCTGACGGCGACGGAGTAGAGTAAGACATGACGCGCAAGCAGAAACGATTATCGGTGATCGCGGGCGGACTGGCTTTCCTCGGTGCCGCCACCGGGCTGACCTTCTATGCGCTTGGCCAGAAGGTGTCCTATTTCTACATGCCGGCCGACCTGACCACCGCCAGCGTTCAGCCTGGCCAGCGCATCAGGCTAGGCGGACTGGTCGAAAAAGGCACGATCCAACGCGGGCAAGGCGCAAAGGTCGGCTTTTCGG
Organism: Mesorhizobium sp. M0293; assembly: GCF_040321735.1. Taxonomy (NCBI): domain Bacteria; kingdom Pseudomonadati; phylum Pseudomonadota; class Alphaproteobacteria; order Hyphomicrobiales; family Phyllobacteriaceae; genus Mesorhizobium; species Mesorhizobium sp. M0293. The sequence goes on along the minus strand of NZ_JAMYSA010000008.1, from coordinate 94,626 downwards.
TCACCGACACGCACAAATCGGTCAAGGTCATCTATACCGGCATTCTGCCCGACCTTTTCCGCGAAGAGCAGGGCGTGATCACCGAGGGCGCTTTCGGCCCGGACGGGGTCTTCGTTGCCGACAGCGTGCTCGCCAAGCATGATGAGCGCTATATGCCCAAGGAAGTGGCCGATGGCCTGAAGGCCAAGGGCGTCTGGCAGGAGAGCAAGAGTGAGTAACTCTGGCGGAAGAGCAGGAGTAAACTACGAGCGCAACCATGGTTGAAACCGGTCATTTTGCCTTGGTTCTGGCGTTTGCGCTGTCGCTGGTACAGACGATCGTGCCGCTGTTTGGTGCGCGCCTGAACAACCAGCGCCTGATGGCTGTCGGTGGTCCCGTCGCCGTAACCGGCTTTGCCCTGACGGCGCTGTCTTTCGCAGCACTTGCGAGTGCCTATGCCAGTTCCGATTTCTCGGTGGCGAGTGTTTGGGAAAACTCGCATTCGCTGCAGCCGCTGATCTACAAGATCACCGGAACCTGGGGCAATCACGAAGGCTCGATGCTGCTCTGGGTGCTGATCCTGACCTTCTTCGGTGCCCTCGTCGCCGCTTTCGGCTCCAACCTGCCGGCAACGCTGCGCGCCAATGTGCTTGCCGTGCAAGGCGCTATCGGCGCCGCCTTCTTCCTGTTCATCCTGGCGACATCCAATCCGTTCGTCCGGCTCAATCCGGCGCCGATCGAAGGCCGCGATCTCAACCCGATCCTGCAGGACCTCGGCCTCGCCATTCATCCGCCGTTTCTCTATCTCGGCTATGTCGGCTTCTCGATCTGTTTTTCCTTCTCGGTCGCCGCCCTCATCGAGGGACGCATCGACGCGTCCTGGGCTCGCTGGGTGCGGCCGTGGACGCTGGTCGCCTGGATGTTCCTGACCGGCGGCATCGCCATGGGATCATACTGGGCCTATTACGAACTCGGCTGGGGCGGGTTCTGGTTCTGGGATCCGGTCGAAAACGCCTCCTTCATGCCGTGGCTGGCGGGCACCGCACTGCTCCATTCGGCCATCGTCATGGAAAAGCGCTCGGCGCTGAAGATCTGGACGCTGCTGCTCGCCATCCTGACCTTTTCGCTGTCGCTGCTCGGCACCTTCCTCGTGCGTTCGGGCGTGTTGACCTCGGTCCACGCCTTCGCCACCGATCCGACACGCGGCGTCTTCATCCTGTGCATCCTGACGCTGTTCATCGGTGGCTCGCTGGCGCTGTTTGCGCTGCGCGCCTCCCGGCTGACGGCCGGCGGCCTGTTCCATCCGATTTCGCGCGAAGGGGCGCTTGTCCTCAACAATCTGTTCCTGACCACGGCGACCGCGACCGTGCTCGTCGGCACGCTCTATCCGCTCGCTGTCGAGGCCTTTTCAGCGGACAAGATCTCGGTCGGCGCGCCGTTCTTCAATCTCACCTTCGGACCGTTGATGGTGCCGCTGTTGCTGGTGGTTCCGTTCGGGCCGCTGCTGGCCTGGAAGCGCGGCGATGTCTTCGCCGTCGCGCAGCGCCTGATGGTGGCGTTTGCCGCAGCCCTTCTGGCAACGCTTGTCACAGCTTTGTTCATCGACGGTGCCTCGGTGTTTGCAGCCCTGGGCGTTGGCCTTGCCGTCTGGCTGATCCTTGGCGCGCTCACCGATCTTGCCGTCAAATCCGGCTTTGGCAATGTTGCCGCGGGGATCATGGTCAGGCGCTTGCTCGGCTTGCCGCGCTCGGTCTTCGGCACCGCCTTCGCTCATCTTGGTCTTGGCCTGACCACGCTCGGCATCGTCGGCACGCTTTGCTTCGGGACCGAAAAGATCCTATCGATGCATGCCGGCGAGACCGTCGAACTCTCCGGCCATAAGGTGCGTTTCGTCGGGCTTTATCCAGCCCAGGGGCCGAACTACAGCGAGGATCGCGGCCGCTTCGAACTGATCGGCGTCAGCGGCAGTCCTGTCGGCGAAATCAGCTCCGCCAAGCGGTTTTATCCGGTGCGGCAGATGACGACGACGGAATCCGGCATCAGGACGATCGGCCTCTCCCAGCTCTATATCTCGCTCGGCGACGAGGGCAATGACGGTTCCGTCGTGGTGCGTCTGTGGTGGAAGCCGCTGGTGACGTTGATCTGGGGCGGCGGCCTGGTGATGATGGCGGGCGCGGCGATGTCGCTGATGGACAGGCGCCTGCGCGTCGGTGCGCCGTCGCGGCGGCGCAAGCAGGCGAGCGCGGTGCCGTCCGCGGGCCTGCCATGAGTGCACGGCTTTCGCTGACCTCCATTGTCCTGTTGCTGGCGCTGTTTTTTGCCGGCGCGGCAATGGCGGTGAAGCCTGACGAGATGCTGCCCAATCCGGCGCTCGAGGCACGAGCGCGGGCGCTGTCGGAGGGTCTGCGCTGCATGGTCTGCCAGAACCAGTCGATCGACGAATCCGACGCCGACCTTGCCCGTGACCTGCGCATCCTCGTGCGCCAGCGCCTCGTCGCCGGCGATACCGACCAGCAGGTGATGGATTACGTCGTCTCCCGCTATGGCGAGTTCGTGCTGCTGAAGCCGCGTTTCGATCTGCGCAATGCGTTGCTGTGGGGCACGCCTGTCCTGCTGTTGCTGGTAGGAGGCGTCTTCATTGTGCTGATCACGCGATCGCGCCGCACGCTGGCGACAAAATCCCTGTCCGCCGAAGAGCAGGCATCGTTGGACGCCATATTGCGCCGCGACTGACGCTGCGGTCGCTGCCAAACATTACCAAAGTTTCATGTGTCGGAAATGGCGCTGTAATGTGCGCCTGTCTAATTCTCTCTTCCCGAGGATGCCGATCACGCAGCGTCCATTTGAAAGAGGATACGAGAATGAATATTGCCCCCAATTCATATTCCGTCACCCGTAAGCGTCTGCTGGCTGCCGTCGCTTCTATCGCCGTGGTCGGTGCGATTGGCGTCGGCGCGCTGACCAGCGGAACCAGCCCTGTTCTGGCCGACGCCGTGCGCGTCGAGGCGCCGCAGGTGCCAGGCTTCGCCGATGTCGTCGAGCGCGTTTCTCCCGCCGTCGTCAGCGTCAAGGTCAAAGCAAAGATCAGCCCGGCGGCCGATGACGGCTCTGACCAGTCCGACGATCCGGATGGCATGAACAACATGCCCGACAACCCGCAGCTGCGCCGCTTCTTCAAGGAATTCCGCGGCTTTGGCGATCAGGATGGCCAAGGCGGCAACAGGCGCTTCAGCCACCGTGATCACAACAACGACCAGCCGCGGCCGGTTGCGCAGGGGTCCGGCTTCTTCATCTCCGATGACGGCTATCTCGTCACCAACAACCACGTCGTTTCGGAAGGCTCGGCCTTCACCGTGGTGATGAATGACGGCAAGGAACTCGACGCCAAGCTGATCGGCACCGATCCGCGCACCGATCTTGCCGTGCTCAAGGTCGACGGTGTCGGCAAGTTCACCTATGTCGACTTCGCCGACGATTCCAAGGTTCGTGTCGGCGACTGGGTGGTGGCCGTCGGCAATCCGTTCGGCCTCGGCGGCACAGTCACCGCCGGCATCGTCTCGGCCCGCGGCCGCGACATCGGCGCCGGCCCCTATGACGACTTCATCCAGATCGACGCCTCGGTCAACCGCGGCAATTCGGGTGGCCCGACCTTCAACCTCAACGGTCAGGTCGTCGGCATCAACACCGCGATCTTCTCGCCGTCCGGCGGCAGCGTCGGCATCGCCTTCGACATTCCCGCCTCGACCGCCAAGCAGGTCGTTCAGGACCTTATGAAGAGCGGTTCCGTACAGCGTGGTTGGCTCGGTGTCGAAATCCAACCGGTCACTCCCGACATCGCCGAATCGCTCGGCCTGAAGTCCAACAACGGCGCGCTGGTTTCCAGCGCCCAGGACAACGGTCCCGGCAAGAAGGCCGGGATCACGGCCGGTGACGTAATCACCCAGGTCGACGGCAAGGACGTTGCTTCGCCGAAGGAACTGGCGCGTCTGATCGGTGCCTTTTCGCCGGGCAAATCGGTCGACGTCACGGTGTGGCGCGACGGCAAGAGCCAGGCAGTCAAGGTCGATCTCGGCACGCTGCCCACCAGCGACAAGCAGGCATCTGCCGACCAGCCGCAGCCGCCTGCTCCGGCCAGGCCCGACACTCTGGCCGATCTCGGCCTGACCGTCACCAAGTCCGAAAACGGCAAGGGACTGGTGGTCACCGACGTCGATCCCGACAGCGATGCCGCAGATCGCGGCATCCAGCCGGGCGACGTCATCACATCAGTCAATTCGACCGAAGTGAACGGCACCGACGACGTCACCAAGGCGATGACCGACGCGGTCAAATCCGGCCGCAAGGCAGTGCTGATGCAGATTACCCGCGACGACACCAATCGTTTCGTCGCGCTGCCCGTCGCCAAGGGCTGAAGCTGCTCGACTTTTCCAGTGCGGCCGTTTCAAACACCCCCGAGCCGCCGCACGGGAAAGCATGGAGGAGCGTGCGTTAGTCAGTCATCGTGCTCTCCCCCGGCGGCAGCGGGCCTCCCATCGCCCGCTGCCGCACTATCCCTGGATTTCGTCGGAAAGCTCCGGCATTTCGTCAGAAAGCCTGGAGTGTCGTCTGAAAGCTTTCAGCGGTCTTCGCGCAACGACATCGGAGACAAGGACTTTATCGCGCACGGCTTCGGATCTTGATCGCGATGCGCTTTGGCAAAGGCCACAATGCAGATGTCTGCCACTCAACGTTCCGGCGAAATCGCGTATAACAGTCCTATGAAGATTCTCGTCATAGAAGACGATCGCGAGGCCGCGGATTACTTGCAGAAAGCCTTTACCGAGGCCGGTCACACCGCGCATGTCGCCGGTGATGGCGAAACCGGCTTCGCGCTCGCCGACGCCGGCGACTACGACGTGATGGTCATCGACAGGATGATGCCGCGCCGCGACGGCCTATCGGTTATTGCCGGTCTCAGGTCCAGGGGCAACACGACGCCGGTGCTGATCCTGTCGGCGCTCGGCGAGGTTGATGACCGGGTCACCGGCCTGCGCGCCGGCGGCGACGATTACCTGACCAAGCCCTATGCTTTTTCCGAGCTTCTGGCCCGCGTCGAGGTGCTGAACCGCCGCGCCAGCGCCAAGGAAGCCGAAACCGTCTACCGCGTCGGCGATCTCGAACTCGACAGGCTGTCGCATTCGGTCCGCCGCGCGGCGCGCGAGATCACATTGCAGCCGCGTGAATTCCGCTTGCTCGAATATTTGATGCGGCATGCCGGGCAGGTGGTGACGCGCACCATGCTGCTCGAAAATGTCTGGGACTACCATTTCGATCCGCAGACCAATGTCATCGACGTCCATGTCTCGCGGCTGCGCGGCAAGATCGAGAAGGGCTTCGACAAGCCCATCCTGCATACGGTTCGCGGCGCCGGCTATATGCTGAAGAGCAGCTAGCGGCAGCATGGCTCTTTCCGTGCCAGCCATCATGAAGACGACGGCAGCGCGGCTTTCGGCGCTCTACCTCTTGCTCTTCGCGCTCTGCGCGGTGGCGCTCGTCTTCTACATGACCTCCCTTTCGGCGCGCATGCTGACGGCGCAGACCCAGGACACCATCAATGACGAGGTGCTCGGTCTGGCTCGCGCCTATCAACGTGGCGGCCTGCCGGTGTTGGTCCGTGTGGTCGAGGCGCGCTCGCGCCAGCCCGGCGCAAACCTCTATCTGATCGCCGACGCCAACGGCCAGATTCTGACCGGCAATGTGCAGAGCCTTGAACCGGGCGTTCTCGAAACCGAAGGTTGGACCAGCAGTCCGTTCTCCTACCAGCGCTTTGGCGAAGGAGAGCTCGAACGTCTGCGCAATCTGCCCGCCGAGCAGGGTACCAACCAAACCGAGCAGAACGACGCGCAGGCGCAGGGCGAAACGGGCCACAACGCCATTGCGCTGGTGCTGCGGCTGCCGAACCAGATGATCATGCTGGTTGGTCGCGACCTTGGCGAGCCGGAGCGATTTCGCGCCGTCATTCGCCGCGCGCTGATGCTGGCGCTCGGCATGATGGGGCTTGGCGGGCTGCTGATCTGGTTCTTCGTCGGCCGCGCGGCGCTGAAGCGCATCGACAGTGTGTCGGAGGCCAGCCGCCGCATCATGGGTGGCGACCTGTCCGGCCGGCTCCCGGTGACCGGGACCGGCGACGAGTTCGACCGGCTTTCCGAAAACCTCAATGTGATGCTGGCCAGGATCGCCACGCTCAACGAAGGCTTGAAGCAGGTTTCCGACAACATCGCGCATGATCTGAAGACGCCGCTGACGCGGCTGCGCAACCGGGCAGAAGCGGCGCTTTCGGGCAAGCACAAGACTGCCGACTACCGCCAGGCGCTGGAAGGCACCATTGCCGAATCCGACCAGCTGATAAAAACCTTCAATGCCATCCTGATGATCTCTAGGCTGGAGGCAGGCTACTCCTCGGAAAACACCAACCGAGTCGATCTGGCGGAAGCCGTGCGCGATGTCGTCGAACTCTATGAGCCGGTGGCGGAGGAGGCAGGCGTGTCGCTGGAGGCCGACGTGCGGGAGGCGACCTTCGTCAACGGCAACCGCGAACTGATCGGCCAGGCGTTGTCGAACATCGTCGACAACGCCATCAAATATTCGACCGACGCCGCCGCTCAGCCGGCCGTGCGTGTAGCCCTTGAGCGAACCGGCACGGATGTTCGGCTGTCGGTCGTCGACAATGGCCACGGCATCCCCGACGACAGCGACCGCGCCCGCGCGACGGAACGTTTCGTGCGGCTGGAAAAGAGCCGTTCGCAGCCGGGTTCCGGCCTCGGCCTCAGCCTCGCCAAGGCCGTCATGACATTCCACAATGGCCGGCTTGATCTCTTGCCTGGCAATCCCGGACTATCCGTGATCATGAGTTTCCCGGCACGGGAGGATCACTGATGAGCACGGCTGCGAGGGCGACGGATTGGCTGTTGAAGCCGGCGACCAGCCTGGCTCCGCTGGACGAGGACCGTTCGCGGCAGGAACTGGCCGAGATCGCTTCCGCCGCCCGCGAAGAAGGGCTGACGCGGCTGGCCAAGTTCTTGGCCGGCAAAGGGGAGGGCCAGGATTTCCTCGCAGCTGTCTTCGATCTGTCGCCCTTCCTGCGCGACACGGCGCGTCGCCGGCCGCAGATCCTCGACGGGCTATTCGAGCAGGCGGTCGAGGATCGGCTGAAGGCGATCGGTGCTGCCATCGACCAGGCGCATTTGGCCGAGTCGGTCTCGGAATCCGGCCTGATGATGGAACTGCGTCAATGGAAGGCCGAGGCGCATTTCTTGATCGCGCTGGCCGATCTTGCCGGTGAAGCCGAAACGGCGCTGACGGTGCAGCGGCTGAGCGACCTTGCCGATGCTTGCACCCGTGCGGCCGTCGACTTCCTGCTGCGCGACGCGCATGGCCAGGGCAAGCTCAAACTGCCGGATCTCGACAGCCCATCGAAGAAATCGGGCTGGATCCTGCTCGGCATGGGCAAGCTTGGTGCGCACGAGCTGAATTTCTCCTCCGACATCGATCTCGTGGTTTTCTTCGATCCGGAAGCGCCAGCCGTGATCGATCCGCTCGACGCCACCGAATTGTTTTCCCGCCTGACGCGCCGCCTGGTGCGTATCCTGCAGGATCGCACCGAGCACGGATATGTTTTCCGCACCGACCTGAGGCTGCGCCCCGATCCGGGTTCAACCCCGCTGGCGATCCCAGTCGAGGCCGCGCTACGCTACTACGAGGCGCGTGGCCAGAACTGGGAGCGCGCCGCCATGATCAAGGCACGCCCGGTGGCCGGCGACCTGGCCGCTGGTGCGGCCTTCCTCAAGGAGCTGCAGCCCTATATCTGGCGCAAATACATGGACTATGCAGCGATCGCCGACGTCCATTCGATCAAGCGCCAGATCCACGCCCACAAGGGCCATGGCGAGATCGCCGTGAAGGGCCACAACGTCAAGCTCGGGCGCGGCGGCATCCGCGAGATCGAGTTCTTCGTTCAGACCCAGCAGCTCATCGCCGGAGGACGCTTCCCGGAATTGCGTGGCCGTGAGACCGTGCCGATGCTCGGCCAGCTTGCGGCACGCGGCTGGATCACCGCCGATGCGCGCGACGCGCTGGCTCGTCAATACTGGTTCCTGCGCCGCGTCGAACATGCCGTGCAGATGGTTGCCGACGAGCAGACCCACACGCTGCCGGAAGACGATGAGGGGCTGGAGCGCATCGCGCGCATGCTAAGCTTTGCCGATGCTTCTGCCTTTGCCATGGCGTTCCGCACCTCGCTGCAACAGGTCGAACGCCACTACGCAGCACTTTTCGAAACCGCGCCGGAGCTTTCGACCGGCATCGGCAATCTGGTCTTCACCGGCGATGTCGACGATCCCGATACGTTACAGACCTTGCATGGCCTCGGCTTTCACAGGCCGAGCGACATCTGCCGCGTCATTCGCGGCTGGCATTTCGGCCGCTATCGCGTCACCCAGTCGGCGGAGGCCCGCGAGCGGCTGACGGAACTGACGCCGGCGCTGCTGCGCTCCTTCGGCCAGACGCGCCGGGCGGACGAAGCCCTGATGCGCTTCGACGAGTTTCTCGCCGGCCTGCCCGCCGGCATCCAACTGTTTTCCTTGCTGCAGTCCAATCCGGCCCTGCTGAAGCTTCTGGCGACGATCATGGGTGCGGCACCCCGGCTGGCGGCGATCATCACACGCCGCCCGCATGTCTTCGACGGCTTGCTGGACCCGGCCTTGCTGACCGAATTGCCGGACCGCGCCTATCTGTCGGCGCGGCTTTCAGCCTTTGTCGACGGCGATCGGCTCTATGAGGACGTGCTCGACCGACTGCGCATTTTTGCCTCCGAGCAGAAATTCCTGATCGGCGTGCGGCTGCTGGCCGGCTCGATCGATCCGGCGCGGGCCGGCCGCGCCTTTTCCGATCTGGCGGATCTCACCATCGAGGCGGCGTTGCAGGCGGTGACGGCCGAATTCGCGGCCCGTCACGGCACGATTGCCGGCGGCGTGGTTTCGCTGCTCGGCATGGGCAAGCTCGGCAGCCGCGAGCTGACCGCCGGATCGGATGTCGACCTGATCCTGCTCTACGATCACGCGCCGGATGCGGAAGAGTCCGATGGCGACAAGCCGCTGGCGCCTTCGCATTACTACACCCGCATGACGCAGCGGCTGATCGCGGCCGTGTCCGCGCCGACGGCGGAGGGGGTGCTCTACGAACTCGACCTGCGCTTGCGGCCATCCGGCAACAAGGGGCCGGTGGCCACCCATATCGATGCCTTCAAGAAATACCAGCGCCAGGAAGCCTGGACGTGGGAGCACATGGCGCTGTCGCGGGCGCGCGCCATAGCCGGCGACGCCAACCTGTGCAGCGAGGTCGAGGCGGAAGTGGCGGCGGTGCTCGGCCAGCCGCGCGACGCGGCAAAGGTGATGGCCGAGGCCTCGGACATGCGCGCCATGATCGAAAAGGAAAAGCCGTCGCGCGATCTCTGGGATATCAAGCTGATCCCCGGCGGCCTGATCGATCTCGAATTCATCGCTCAGGTGGCTGTCATCACCGGGCAGGTCGAGGCCGGGCCGCGTGCCCTGGCCGTGCCACGTGCCCCGGCCGTGCCAATTGCTCGTGCCACCGGTACGGCCGAGATCCTGTCGCGCCTGGCGCCGGGCTTTGCCGATGCAGGGATAAGGCAGGACCTTTGCGATGCTTATGCGCTTTATCTGGCACTGACCCAGATGACGCGGCTGTGCCTCACCGGAGCCTTTGAGCGCGACGACGTTCCGCCGGGGCTTTCGGATCTGCTTCTGGCGGTGACCGACCTGCCGGATTTCGGTGTGCTGGAAGCGCACCTCAAAGAGACGTCGCAAAAGGTCAGGAAAGACTTCGACCTTCTGCTTCGTACGGGATGACCGCGACGAGCGGCTATCTCGGCTAGAGCATCGGACCCAAAAGTGGAAACCGGTTTTCGGAAAATCCGATGTTCAAACAAAGAGACAGAGCGGCAACAGGATCGAAGATCCGCCGCTCTGGCATCGGGGGTGACGATGCAACAGGAGAAGACCATGAGAAAGTCAACCAAACTTGCCCTTGCCTTCGTAGCCTTGGCCGGCGCCGTCGGCACCACGGCCTATGCCGAAAACAATGCCAGCGCAAAAATACGTGAGGGCACGATGGTGCGCCTCAACAAGGCGATGAAGGATTCGAACGGCACCATCACCTTCGACCAGTTCTCCGACGCCATGAACGCACGGCTGAAGAAGCTCGTCGCCGACAATGGCGGCAAGCTGACTGTCGCCCAGCTTGCCGACGCGCTGGAGAAGGCGCGCTTCGAGCAGATGGCCAGACGCATTATCGCCCGCTACGACACCAAGGGCGACGGCACGCTGACGTCAGACGACATCACCAGTCGGGAGAAGAAAGTCTTTGCCATGCTCGACAGGAACAATGACGGCAAGGTCGAGAAGAGCGAACTGCCCAAAGGCGGCCGCTTTGATCGCCACCGTCAATGGGGCGGCGACGGCAACGACGGCAGTATGCAGTGAGGCTGCAGGCTCCGGCGGCGTCAGCCGGAGCCTGTTTGCTAGGCAGCGACCTTGATGGCTGGCGCGGCTTTCTTCACCGGAATGCGCACCGACACGATCGTGCCGACGCCTTCGGTCGAACGGATTTTCAGCGCGCCGCCCTGGAGCTCGGCCAGCGAGCGTGAGATGGCAAGGCCAAGGCCGGATCCGGCATGGCTCTTGGAGAACTGGTTTTGCACCTGTTCGAAAGGCCGGCCGAGCTTGCCGAGCGCGTCTTTCGGTATGCCGCAGCCATTGTCCTCGATCGTCAGCACCAGCGCGGCGGACGTGTTGCGGGCTCTGACCGATATGCGGCCACCCTGGCCGGTGAATTTCACCGCATTGGACAAAAGGTTGATGACGATCTGCTTGATCGCACGGCGATCGGCGACCAGCGTCAACGCGTCGGCGATGCGTGTTTCCACGGTGATCGCCTTTTGCGCCGCCTGCAGCGAGACGACGCGAACGGTCTCGCTGATCAGCGGGCCGAGGTCGATCTCTTCCCGGTCCAGCGAGAACTGGCCGGCCTCGATCTTCGACATGTCGAGAATGTCGTTGATGACCCCCAGCAGATATTTGCCGCTGCTGTTGATGTCGGTGGCGTACTCCTCGTAGCGCTCCGACCCGAGCGGACCGAACAGGCCCTGTTCCATCAGTTCGGAGAAGCCGATGATGGCGTTCAGCGGCGTGCGCAACTCATGCGACATGTTGGCCAGAAATTCGGATTTGGCCCGGTTCGCCGCTTCGGCGCGCTCGGTTTCCTTCATGTATTTGCGGTTGAGGTCGACCAGTTCGCGCGAGCGCTCCTCTTCGGCCCGGCGGGCGAGACTGAGATCATGGATCGTCGCCATAAGCCGGCGTTCGCTGTCGACCAGCTTCTCCTGGTGCAGCTTGATCTGGGTAATGTCGGATCCAACCGAAACGATGCCACCGTCCCGGGTCGTCAGTTCGTTGACCTGCAGCCAGCGGCCATCGGCCAGCTGCCGCTCGAAGGTGGCGCCACCTTGCAGTCCGCTGGTGTTGGCAAGCCGCCGCTCGGAAGCAAAGGCTTGCATGCGTTCTTCAAGAGCCGCGCGTGTGACGCCCGGCATCACGTCGCGGTCCGAAAGCCCATTGTCCTGCTGGTACTTGGAATTGCACATGATCAGGCGCTGCGCCGAGTCCCACAGCACGAAGGATTCGTTGATGTTCTCGATCGCGGTCCTGAGGCGAAGGTCGGCCGCCTCGGAACGCAGCGCCAGATGACGCTGTTCGGTGACGTCGACGGCGATGCCGATCAGCTGGATCTCCGGCGCTTCCGGATCGATGACCTGCGCCCGTGCGCGCATCCAGACCCATTGGCCGTCGGCATGCCGCATCCGGAACACCTGGTCGATGTGGTCGATCTCGCGTGCGACGATTCTGTTGGCAAGCTCGAACAGGTCGCCGTCCTCGGGATGGATGATCTGATCGACCTCGCCGAAGGACAGCATCGTGTCGCAGGGCTTGTAGCCGAGCATATCGTACATCGAGCGCGACCAGTACATCTTGCCGCGCACCATGTCCCAGTCCCACAGGCCGCAGCGGCCGCGAACCAGTGCCATGTCGATGCGCTGATGCGCTTCGAGGTAGATGCGGTCAGCCGCCTGTGCGCGCGCTGCCTGGCCGAAATAGGCGTAGAGGATGATAATCAGTACGCCGGCCGTCAGCACGAACAGGGTGACGTTCATCGAAACCGTCTTGCGCCAGGCATCGAAAACCGCGTCCTGCGGCACCAGCGCCGCCGATGCGCCCTTTCCACCATTCGCCAGGCTGACCGCCGCATACCAGTCCCGTCCGTCGATGTTGACTTCCATGACGCCGGCACGATCGCCGAACATGAACAAGGGCTGGCCGCCCTCGACGAGGCCGTCGAGCGAATGGCCCTGCCATGGCATCGAGCGCGGTGTCACCGCGACTATTCTGAAAGCACTGTCGGTGATGACGAGCACATGGCTGCGGCCCATCGCGCCCTGACGGCTGGTGGTCTCCAGCAGATCCTGGATGGCGCCGGGCACCGTGTCCGAAGTGGTGGCGAGCGAACTGGCCAGCTGGCCGGCCGCCAGCGTTAGGATTGCCTTGGCATTGCGTTCGACATCGTCGCGCTCGTTCATCAGCGACAGCACGCGCAGCGCCGCGATGACGATCAGGAAAGTAATGATGAGGACGGGTATCGATCGGCGCAACAGCGGCTCGGCGGCCAGCAGCCGCCGGTAGGCCGGTTCGGCGATGAGCCGCGTATTCCCGGCAAGGCCGTCGCTTCGCGTCTCGCGATGCGCAAAAGCCGTCCCTCCGGGCGCGCCCCACGCGTCCGCCTTCGCCATAAATGGCACTCCCCGAATTTGCCTATGCTGCTTGGTGATCCGGCAAACGCCGCACATCCGAATCGTCAGTAAAGAATCAAAGGTGATTCGCCTTGTCCAGTGGTCCGGCGAAAAAAGATTAAAAATCGACTAAAATAATGCCGAAACGGCCCAATGCCTTCTGGCGCGCGACCGTCTCTCTGGGTTGCTTGACAAGTTGTAGTTTATAAACTACATTTCCCTATGATCGATCTGAAGCAGACCGAAACGTTCCGAAAGTGGTGGACGCGGCTAAGGGATGAGCGCGCCCGAGGTGCGATCTTTGCTCGGCTTGACCGTCTTGCCTATGGGCACCCGGGAGATGTCGAGCCCGTGGGGGAAGGGATAAGCGAGTTGTGCATCCACTACGGCCCCGGCTACCGCGTCTATTTTCAGAAGCGGGGGAGCACGATCATCGTCCTCCTGTGCGGCGGCGATAAAGGCACCCAGAAGAAGGACATCGCGACGGCGAAACGTCTGGCAAAAGAATGGAGTGAATGACATGGCTGAAAAACTGACAACCTTTGATCCGGCCGAAGGCTTGACCTCCGACGAGGCGATTGCGGCATTCATGGCGGAAGCATTTGCTTCCGAAGATTCCGGCTATATCGCGCATGCGCTGGGGGTCGTAGCCCGCGCCAAAGGCATGGCCCAGATAGCGAGCCAGACGGGACTTTCGCGTGAACAGCTTTATCGCTCGTTCAGTGAGAACGGCAATCCAACCCTGAAAACGACGATTGCCGTGATGAAGGCGCTTGGGATCGAGTTGACCGCAAAGCCCCAATCCCATCAGCCGGGACTGGTTTAACGGGTGCTTGAAGAGATTGCGCATTCACGCCAGTGTGCGCTCGACGATATCCCTCAGATCAGCCGACAGGTTTTCGGCGTTGGCGATAGAAAGCAGCGCTTCCCGGGCCTTGGCCTGCCGCAGAGGTTCCAGCGAACGCCACGATCTGAGCGCCGTCGCCAACCTTGCCGCCACTTGCGGGTTGCGCTTTTCGACCTCGAGCACCGTTTGCGAAAAGAACCGGTAGCCTTCGCCGTCAGCACGATGGAAGCCGGTCTGGTTGGCGCTGGAGAAGGTGCCGATCAACGAGCGCACCCGGTTTGGGTTGCCCACCGAGAAGGCCGGATGACTGGTCAGGGCCCGCACAGTGTCGACGGTCTGCGGTCCTGGAACGCTGGCCTGGATCTGGAACCATTTGTCCATGACCAGCGGGTCGGAGCCATAAATCGTCTCGAAAGCCGCCAGCGCCTCGATCGCCTCGGGCGAACCGTGGTGACGATGCGCGAGCACGGCAAGCGCTGCCGCGCGGTCGGTCATGTTGGTCGCGGACTGGAAATGCCCGGCGGCGAGTGCTGCTCCACCCGGCTGCAGCGATAGATAATCGAGCAGGGTGTTGCGCAAGGCGCGTCGTCCGGCGCTTGCCGCGTCGGGGCTGAACGCCGCCTTGTCGGCGAGGCTGAGGTAGAGGACCGAAAAAGCGTCCCGGTTGGCGGTACCGATTGCCAGCGCCAGCGTCTGGCGAGCCGCATAGATGGCATCGGGGTCGATATTCCTGCCGATGTCGCGGGCAATGTCGGCTTCGCCCGGCAATGCCAGCGCCAGTGCACGATAGGCAGGCTCCAGCGTCTCGTCGCCGGCGATGCTGCCGGCGAGCTCGGTCAGCCGCGATGCAAAGGCCGGCTGCTTGCCGCCGAGGATCTCGCGGAAGGCAGCAATCAGGGCATCGGTCAGCAATGTGTTGAAGGCCTGCCAGCGCGAGAAGGCGTCGCTGTCATGGCGGGCGAGGAAGAACTGGTCGTCGGCTTTCTGCTCGACCGAAAGCGTCACCGGCGCCGAAAAGCCGCGGTTGAGCGACACGGCCGGGCGCTCGGCGACGCCTGAAAACCGCACCATGTGGCGGCGCTTGCGGACATGGATGACGCCGTCCTCGACGCTGGCGCCCTCGACGCCGCTATATTCCACGGCCTTGCCGCCGGCGCCGATCAGGCCGAAGGCGAGCGGGATGTGCATCAGCCGCTTGCGGCTTTCGGAGGGTGTCGGCGGCACCGACTGCTCGATTTCGAGCGTGAATTCTTGCGCGGCCGGATTGTGGGTCGAACTGATTGTCAAATTGGGGGTGCCCGCCTGATGATACCAGAGCGCGAACTGCGACAGGTCGCGGCCGGACGCATCCTCGAACACCTTGATGAAATCCTCGATCGTCGCCGCGTCACCGTCGTGCCGCTCGAAATAGAGGTCCATGCCTGCGCGAAAGACGTCGGGCCCGAGAATCGTGCGGATCATGCGCACCACTTCGGAGCCCTTCTCGTAGACCGTCGCCGTGTAGAAATTGTTGATCTCGCGGTAGCGGTGCGGCCGTACCGGATGCGCCAGCGGGCCCTGGTCCTCGGGAAACTGGTGGGCGCGCAAGGTGCGCACTTCGGCGATCCGCTTGACCGCTCGCGAGCGCTGGTCGGCGGAGAATTCGTGGTCGCGGAAGACCGTCAGGCCTTCCTTCAGGCAGAGCTGGAACCAGTCGCGGCAAGTGATTCTGTTGCCTGTCCAATTGTGGAAATACTCGTGCGCAATGATTGCCTCGATATTGGCGAAATCAGCGTCCGTCGCGGTCTCGTGATCGGCCAGCACATATTTGTCGTTGAAGATGTTAAGGCCCTTGTTCTCCATCGCGCCCATGTTGAAGTCGGACACGGCGACGATGTTGAAGACGTCGAGATCGTATTCCCGGCCGAACGCTTCCTCGTCCCATTTCATCGACCGCTTCAGGGCGTTCATCGCGTAGCCGGCCAGCTTCTCCTTGCCGGGCTCGACATAGATGCCGAGCTCGACCGTGCGGCCGGACAGGGTGACGAAACTGTCGGCGAGCTGGCCGAGATGGCCAGCCACCAGCGCGAACAGGTAGGACGGCTTGGGGAAGGGGTCGTGCCATCTGGCATAGTGCCAGCCGTCGCCCAGATCGCCTCTGTCGAGCGGGTTGCCGTTGGACAGAAGCAGCGGCGCCTCGTCACGCAGCGCTTCGATCCGCACCGTGTAGACGGACAGGATGTCGGGCCGATCGAGGAAATAGGTGATGCGGCGAAAGCCTTCGGCCTCGCACTGCGTGCAGTAGACATTGCTCGAGCGGTAGAGGCCCATCAGGGCTTCGTTGCCCGCCGGCGCCAGCTCGGTCTCGATCAACAACTGGAAGCGATTTGCGGCCGGCGGCTTGAGGATGGTCAGCTGGTCTGGGCTCGCCAGCAGATCCGCCGGTTTCACCTTCTTGCCGTCGATCTCGATGCGCTTGAGCGTCAGGCCGTCACCGTCGAGCACCAATGGTGCCGACGCGGATACGCCGTCACGTCGCTCGACGGTAAGGAAGGCGGTGACGCGCGTTGCGTCTGGCGAAAGGCGGAAGGTGAGGTTGGTTTGCGGAATGAGGTAGTCGTTGGGGCGATAGTCTTCGAGCTTGAAGACCTGGCCGGTGTCCGTGCGCATTCCGTGGGTTTTCCTGTCGATTGCGTTGGTGGCGGATTGTGTCCGCTGGTCCAAGAAATTTGAAGTCCGCGCTCTTTACACGAAACGGCCCCTCGACAAAACTAAGGCAATGCCTATTTCAGGCGTTCCTTCTCCCGGCATCATCACGAGGCATCCATGACCGTCGTCACACCGAAATTCGGCATGGGCGCATCCGTGCTGCGGCGCGAGGATGCTGCCTTCATCCAGGGGCAGGGCCGCTATACCGACGACATCCAGCCGGCTGGCGTGCTGCACGGCTATGTCCTGCGCTCGCCGGTCGCCAAGGCCAGCTTCACCATCGGTTCGACCGAGGCGGCGAAGGCGGCACCAGGCGTCCAGCTGGTGCTGACCGGCAAGGACCTTGCCCATCTCGGCGATCTCAAATCCGGCGTCATGCAGGAACAGCCGGACGGCACCAAGGCGCCGACGCGCGACATCCCCATCCTGTGCCGCGACCGGGTCCACTATGTCGGCGATGCCGTTGCCTTCGTCGTCGCCGACAGCCGTGCCTTGGCGCAGGATGCCGCTGAACTGATCGACGTCGACTATGACAGCGAAGATGCGGCCTCTGGTACGGCAACGGCACTTGCCGAAGGCACGCCGCTGGTCTGGCCGGAACTCGGTTCCAACCGCGCCTTCAGCTACCACATGGGCGACAAGAAGAAGACCAACGCGGCTTTCGCCAAAGCCGCCCATGTCACCCGCATCGACTTCGTCAACAACCGGCTGGTGTGCAACTACATGGAACCGCGGTCCGCGATCGGCGAGTGGAACGTAGAGGAGAACCGCTTCGTGCTGACCACGGGGTCGCAGGGCGTGCATTCCATGCAGTACATCCTGGCCGGCCTGTTCAAGATCAAGAAGGCTCAGCTGCGCGTCATCACGCCCGATGTCGGCGGCGGTTTCGGGCCGAAAAGTTTCGTCTACCGCGAGTATCCGCTGGTGCTGGAGGCGGCAAAGCGGCTTGGCCGCCCGGTCAAATGGGCGGGCGATCGCACCGAACACTTCCTCACCGATGCGCAAGGGCGCGACAATTTCGTGACGGCCGAGATGGCGCTGGACAAGGACGGCCGCTTCCTTGGCATGAAGGTGGATCTGCTCGCCAACATCGGCGCCTATATCTCGCAATACGGTCCCTTTATCCCCTATATCGGCGTCACCATGTCGACCGGCGTCTATGACATCCAGGCGCTCGACGTCTCAGTCACCGGCCTCTACACCAACACCTGCCCGGTCGATGCCTATCGCGGCGCCGGCCGGCCGGAAGCAGCGTTCCTGCTGGAAAAGCTTGTCGATGCCTGTGCCCATGATCTCAGCCTGCCTGTCGAGGAGATCCGGCGCCGCAACTTCATCCGGCCTGAGCAGTTTCCCTACCGCACCCAAACCGGCCGCCTCTACGACACCGGTGAATTCGAAGGCCATATGGAGCGTGCCATCGAACGCTCCGAATGGAAAGCGTTCCCGGCGCGGCTGGCGCAGTCGAAAGCCGGCGGCAAGATCCGAGGCCTCGGCATGGCGACCTATATCGAGGCTTGCGCTTTTCCCGGGTCGGAACCGGCCTTTGTCGAACTCAATGGCGACGGCACGGTGACGCTGAAGATCGGCACCCAGACCAACGGGCAGGGGCACGCCACCGCCTATGCGCAGTTCCTGTCGGAAAAGCTCAACCTCGACATCGACAAGATCCATGTCCGCCAGGGCGATACGGACGAGCTGAAGGCCGGCGGCGGCACCGGAGGTTCGCGCTCCATTCCGCTGGGGGGTGTATCAGCTTCCCGCGCGGGCGAGGATCTGGCCCACAAGATCAAGCGCATCGCTGCCGATGAGCTGGAAGCCTCGGCCGGCGACATCGAGCTGTCTGATGGCGCTGCCCGCATCGTCGGCACCGATCGCTCGATCGATTTTTCCACCATCGCCAAGGCCGCCAAGACGCCGGATGATCTCAAAGGGTTCGGCGAGTTCGTGCAGGACGAGTGCACCTACCCGAACGGCACCCATATCTGCGAGGTCGAGATCGACCCCGACACCGGCGCCACCGAGATCGTCCGCTACACCATCGTCGACGATTTTGGCGTCACCGTGAACCCGATCCTGCTTGCCGGCCAGGTGCACGGCGGCGTCGTGCAAGGCATCGGCCAGGCACTGATCGAAGACACGATCTATAGCGAGGACGGACAGCTTTTGACGGCGAGCTACATGGACTACGCCATGCCGCGCGCCGACAATTTCCCGTTCTTCCATTTCGAGACCCGCAACGTGCCTTCGACAACAAATGCGCTCGGCATCAAGGGGGCAGGCGAGGCCGGCACCATCGGCTCGACCCCGGCCGCACTCAACGCGGTCACCGACGCGCTCTGGCGCGCGTATGGCGTCAGGCACATCGACATGCCGGCGACGCCTGCGCGCATCTGGGCAACGATCCGGGAAGCTATGGGAGCGTGACAGCCAGCCCCGGCAACCCATCATCCACAGCCAGCGATCATGCTGGCGGGCACAATACGCTCACCGGCATCATGCTCAAAATCGTGTCGGTGGCGGTCTTCGTTGGCATGCAGACCTGCATCAAAGCCGCGGGCACCGTGCCGGCGGGTCAAATCGTCTTCTTCCGTTCGTTCTTCGCCATCTTCCCGATCATCGCCTTTCTGGCTTTCAGGCGAGAACTTGGCACTGCGTTCACCACCAAGCGTCCATTCAATCACATCGCCCGCGGCCTTGTCGGCGTCTGCGCCATGGGGCTTGGCTTTTTCGCGTTGACCCGGCTGCCGCTGCCGGAGGCGATCACCCTGAACTACGCACAGCCGCTGCTTGTGGTGGTGTTCAGCTCGATCTTTCTCGGTGAAGCCATCCGTGTCTATCGCTGGAGCGCGGTTGCGGTCGGTCTGGTCGGTGTGCTGATCATTTCGTGGCCGGAATTGACGCTGCTCAGTTCCGACCAGGCGCTCGACGACCAGGAGGTGCTTGGCGTCATTGCCGCCCTCGTCGCCGCGGCGATTTCGGCCGTCGCCATGCTTCTGGTGCGCAACCTCGTGCAAAGCGAACGCACCGCCACCATCGTGCTGTGGTTTTCGGTGACGGCGAGCGTCATGTCGCTATTATCGCTGCCGTTCGGCTGGCTGGCACTGACGCCGCTCCAGGCGGCTCTTCTGGTTGCCGCCGGCTTCTGCGGCGGCCTCGGCCAGATCCTTTTGACGGCGGCATATCGCCATGCCGAGGCCTCGGTGGTGGCGCCGTTCGAATACACCTCGATGATCCTCGGCGTCGTCGTCGGTTATCTTGTCTTCGGCGACGTCGCCACGCTGAACATGCTCGTCGGCGGCCTGATCGTCGTCGCCGCCGGAATATTCATCATCTGGCGCGAACGCCAGCTTGGCCTGGAGCGCACCCGCACCCGCAAGGCATCTTTGCCTGAAGGGTGATTACGACAGCTCGGCCCGCTCCTTCGCCAATCGCACGAGCACCGTCCTCGTCTGCTCATCGGCCGGGAAAAACGATTCGATCGCCAGTTCCGACAACGTCACATCGAGCGGCGTGCCGAACACGGTGATGGTGCTGATGAACGATAGCACTTGATCGCCATGCGCCAGCCTGAGCGGGTGCACGATGGCATTCGGCTCGACCGGCGCTGGCCGGCTGCCTTTCAAGCCGGACGGGTAGCTGCGCAGCTCGCGCTCCAGGTCGACCAGCACCGGGTCGCCGCTGGCATCATTCTGGTGTTTGAGGCGCTCGAGCAGATGCGTCCGCCATTCCTGGAGATTGACGATGCGTGGTGCGATGCCGCCGGGATGCAGGCTGAGACGAAGCACGTTGACCGGCGGCGCCAGCAGCGAAGCCTCGCCGACATCGGCAAGGAAGGGAGCGATGGCGGCGTTGGCCGAAACCAGGTTCCAATGGCGGTCGACAGCCAGTGCCGGGAACGGTTCATGCCCCTTGAGCACGATCTCGACCGCCGCCATCGCCGGCGCCAGTGTCGCGTCGCCAAGCGAGCGCTCGCCGAAGCTGGGGGCAAAGCCCGCGGCGAGCAGCAGCTGGTTGCGCTGCCGGAGCGGGATCGACAGCTGCTCAGCCAGATGAAGCACCATGTCGCGCGAGGGCGCGGCCCGGCCACTCTCGACGAAGCTCAGATGTCGCTGCGATATCTCGGCCTCGATGGCGAGATCGAGTTGGCTCATACGGCGGCGCGTGCGCCATTCGCGGATAAGGCTGCCGGCGGAGATTTGGGCTGTTGTCATGGGGGATGACTAGGCCGACGCTGGGCGTATTTCAATTACCTCTGAGGTCATAGTTCTTGCCTGGGCTCGCCTATCAACATTGGCGAAAGCCAAGGTGACGGCCGATCTCCCCCACGAGGGGGGAGATTGGCCAATCACCCAAGCCCACGCAATTTCGCCTTCACCTCGAGGAAATCCCGCCACGCCAGTTTCTTGTGCGACGGGGTTCGCAGCAGATACGCGGGATGCAGCGTCGGCATGGCGGGAATGGAGATGCCGGATGCCGTCGTGTGGACGCGCCAATTGCCGCGCAGCCGCAGGATGCCTTCCGAGGTGTTGAGCAAGGTCTTTGCCGACGGGCCGCCAAGGTTGATCAGCACCTTCGGATTGACCAGTTCGATCTGCCGCTCGATGAATGGCCGGCAGATCTCGGTTTCGTGCGGCGTCGGCGTGCGATTGCCCGGCGGCCGCCACGGAATGACGTTGGCGATGTAAACCGAGGTCCGGTCGAGCCCAATCGCCGCCAGCATGCGGTCGAGCAGCCGGCCCGAGCGGCCGACGAAGGGCAGTCCCTCTATGTCCTCGTCGCGGCCCGGCGCCTCGCCGACCAGCATCACGGCGGCTTCCGGGTTGCCGTCGGCGAACACAAGGTTCTTGGCCGTGGCTTTGAGATTGCAGCCGTCGAACGCCGCCATGTGCTGGCGAAGCTCGTCCAGGGTCATTGCCGTCGTTGCCAGCTGGCGGGCCAGTGCCGCTTGCGCTTCGTCGGGAACCGTGGCCGACGGTGCGCGCGCAACGGGCGCATTCGGTCTGTCGCCCGCTTCGAGGCGATTCGTCGAACGCTGCGGTGCGGCGGTGTCGCCCGAAGGCGCCGCGGTCGGCGCGCGCTCCAATGATTTTGGCGCAACCTCGGCGAACCGGTTCACCGGCTGGTCTTCAAGCGCCTCGTCAACGCCCACGCTGGCATAAAAGGCCAGCAGGTCGGCGATGTCAGGTCTGTTGTTGGGGGAAGCGGCAGTCATGCCGGCACATTCGTCCGCGTGGCGGCAATTTGCAAGGCTAGCCGCTTCTCTACCCCGTTGGTATGCGCGGATCCTGCACCAGATAGAAGGTCCATCTGGGCGTGTAGTCGGTCATCAGGAATTCGAACCTGGCTGTTTTCAACGGGTCGACCTTGCCGTTCCTGAACAGCAATCGGTCATAGGGTTCGAAATCGCGATCGAAATCGGCGAAATTGCTCGACCAGATATTGTCAGGCGTCTTGTTGCGCTGGTCGAACGAAAGCCCGTCGCCGAACACGCTCGGCCGGTTCAGGATTTCCTGCAGCTCGAACTGGAATTCGATCCAGGCCTGGCCACTGTTGTTGAGCACGTCGATGCGCATATACATGATGCCGTTGGCGAATTCGCCGGCCGGACCGTAAGCCTGGATCGGCTTTGTCGTGCGGATGGTCAGCGTCACTGGCGTTGACGAATTCAGCTCTTCGGTGATGACCAGCGGATCGTCCTTCGTTCCGATGCCTGAAGCGCCGGTTATGTGGAAGCCGCCAAGCTCGTCGGAGAAGGAGTAGGCCCCGGCCGCCCAGACCTTCACTTCGTCCGCGAAAGCGTGACCCGGTGCCAGCACCAGAAGGGCCAAAAGGAGCGCCCGGCAGACCCGGCCGGGCGTGAAAAGAAAGCGCGTGGATGAAAAGCCGGCTGGCCCAGGAATGCGCATGGCGTGAAGTATGGCCGATAAGCAAGCCGTCGAACAATTAAAAACGTCAGCGCCGAGGGCCATGCCGGACGAAAACAGCCGCCCAGCCTCGCAATGCGCGACTTTTTGGCCAAAACGGCATTGTCACGTATGCGCCGGTTTCCTGTCGCCGATTGATGCGCTATGCAGCGCAGGAGCCAGCTAGATACCCGAATGGGATAAGCCAGTGCGGAGGGGTTGATGAGCGACATCGAACGCGAAAGCATGGAATTCGACGTGGTTATCGTCGGCGCCGGCCCGGCCGGCCTCGCCGCCGCCATCCGCCTCAAGCAGGTCAATCCCGAGTTGTCGGTCGTCGTCCTGGAAAAGGGCGGCGAGGTCGGCGCCCATATCCTCTCCGGCGCCGTCGTCGATCCGATCGGTATCGACCGGCTCTTGCCGGGCTGGCGCGACGAGGACGGTCATCCTTTCAAGACGCCGGTCACGGCGGACCATTTCCTCGTCCTTGGCCCTGCCGGCTCGTTCCGTCTGCCCAACATCCTGATGCCGCCGCTGATGAACAATCACGGCAATTACATCGTCTCGCTTGGCAATGTCTGCCGCTGGCTGGCTGGTAAGGCCGAGGCGCTCGGCGTCGAGATCTATCCCGGCTTTGCCGCCGCCGGCCTCATCTACAATGAAGAAGGTGCCGTCACCGGTGTCGTCACCGGCGACATGGGAGTCGAGAAGGACGGCACGCATGGCCCAGGCTTTGCGCCCGGCATGGCGCTGATGGGCAAATATGTGCTGATCGGCGAGGGCGCGCGCGGCTCGCTCGCCAAGCAGCTGATCGCCAAATACAAGCTTTCCGACGGCCGCGAGCCCGGCAAATACGGCATCGGCCTCAAGGAACTCTGGCAGGTCAAGCCGGAGAACCACAGGCCTGGCCTGGTCCAGCATTCCTTCGGCTGGCCGCTTGACATGAAGACCGGCGGCGGCTCCTTCCTCTACCATCTGGAGGACAATCAAGTGGCGGTCGGTTTCGTCCTCCACCTCAATTACAAGAACCCTTGGCTGTCGCCGTTCGACGAATTCCAGCGCTTCAAGACCCATCCGGCAATCAGCGGCACCTTCGAGGGCGCCAAGCGCCTGGGCTATGGCGCGCGCGCCATCACCGAAGGCGGCTGGCAGTCGGTGCCGAAACTCTCCTTCCCCGGTGGCGCGCTGATGGGCTGCGCAGCTGGCTTCGTCAACGTGCCGCGCATCAAGGGCTCGCACAATGCCGTGCTGTCCGGCATGCTGGCGGCCGAGCATGTCGCCGAAGCGATCGGTGCTGGGCGCGCCAATGACGAGCTTTCCTCCTACGAGGCGGCCTGGCGGGCGACCGACATCGGCAAGGACCTGAAGAGGGTGCGCAACGTCAAGCCGCTATGGTCGCGCTTCGGCACCATCGTCGGTGTCGGCCTCGGCGGCCTCGATATGTGGCTGAACACGCTGTTCGGTATCTCGCCCTTCGGCACTCTGAAGCATGGCAAGGCCGACTATGCAACGCTCGAGCCTGCAGCCCAGCACAAGAAGATCGCCTATCCGAAGCCCGATGGCGTTTTGACCTTCGACCGGCTGTCCTCGGTGTTCCTGTCCAACACCAATCATGAGGAAAACGAACCAGTCCATCTGCTTGTCGGCGACATGGAGCTGCAGAAACGGTCCGAACACGATGTCTTTGCGGGACCCTCGACACGCTATTGTCCTGCCGGTGTCTACGAGTGGGTCGACAAGGACGGCAACGCGGCCGCCGATCCCGCGGCCAAGGACGTGCGCTTCGTCATCAACGCGCAGAACTGCGTCCACTGCAAGACATGCGATATCAAGGACCCGAACCAGAACATCAACTGGGTGCCGCCACAAGGCGGCGAAGGCCCGGTCTACCAAGGTATGTAAGCCACGCGTTGGCCGGACCGTCTCGGCCGCCGCAAGCAAAATGTCGGCGAAGGCCCGGTCCACCGGGGCATGTGAAATATTAGAACTGTTGAAACTGCCACGCGCTTATGGTTCCATTGCCTGACGAAGGGAGATGGCCAATGCGCGTGGCGGTTCTGGCATGCCTTATGGCGATCGGCGCGGTGTGCGGTTCCGCTCCGGCGGCGTCGGCCGGCACCAAGGTGCTGGTCAAGACGCGGACCTATGACATCACCGGGACCACGGGGCTGGCGCTGATGAAGGCGATGGACCGCAAGGGGCCGAAGCACGGCTTCATGACGCACGCTATCGCGCAGACCGGCTATACCGTGGATTGGGACCTTGACGCCGGCCAGGACAATGGCTTCTGCCGTCTGCGGCGCGCCAACGGCACGCTCAATCTCTTTTACACGTTTCCGCATGTCGCCTCGGCCACCGCGCCGGCGCTCCAGAAGCGTTGGACACGGTTCTTCGCCGGCGTCCGCGCCCACGAAGAAACCCATGGCCGTCTCGCCAGGGAGATGATGCGCGCCACTGAAAGATCGATCTCCGGCCTCAGGATTGCCGACGACCGGTCCTGCTACAAGACACGCCACGAGGCGCAGCGGCGTATCAGAGCCACCTATGCCGCATATGAGGCGAAGCAGATCGCTTTCGACGCCCGCGAGCATCGCGACGGTGGCCATGTCGAACATCTCGTCACCGCTTTGATCAAGCCTTGATCTTTTAGCCTGGCGTCTTGCCGGTCTGGACTATCGCAGCCGTCGCGGTTTCATGCTCATCGACCGGCTTCTGTTGTGCCAGCCTGAGCGAGAATTCCACCATGACCGGCAGGTGGTCCGAGCCGGTGTCCTCCAGCCGTGTCGCGGAATGAATGGTCACGCCGCCCTTGCTGAAAACCTGGTCGATCGGCAGGCCGGCGAAGCGCCGCAGAACATCCGGCAGCTTGATGTGGATCCAGGTTGGCCCGGCGGACGGCATGACGGTCAGCCCGCCGAGCAAGGCGACGCGCCGTACGGCGGCACTCCACGGCACGGCGTTGCAGTCGCCCGCCATGATGGCCGTCTCGCCAAGCGCGGAGAGCTGCTCGGTGAGTTCACCGATTTGCCAGTACTGCTCGCGTGGCCAAGGCCAGCTGAGATGGATCGCGGCGACATCGATATCGATGCCGCCGAAGTCGACGGTCGCTGTCGCCATGGCGCCGCGCCGTTCGCAATGCGCCTCGGTGCCGGCGGCAAAGGGCCGCCGCGAGAGCAGCGCGACACCGAATATGCCGTTGGGATAAGGGCAGAGGATCCGGTAGGGATACGCGCTGCTGATATAGCCAAGCTCGGTCGTCCACATCGCTGACACCTCGTCGAGGGTGATCACGTCGGGATTGGTCCGGCCGATCAGCGACAGCACCTTCTTCGGCGTTGGATTGTCGTAGCGCAGGTTCATCTGCAGCAGCTTGTAGATCGCCCGATCTTCGTTCTTGGCTTCATAGGCAGCCTGAACCGGCCATGGACTGGGCAAAGCGTTCAAGGTCGTGGCAAAGGCCGCCACGGCAAAAAGCAGTGCCACGGCCGCTTGCAGGCGAAATGTCGTGGCCAGCAGCGGCAGCGCGCAAAGCGCCATCAGCACGGCAAAGTGGACGCGAAAATGCGAGAAGGAATCGAAGGCCGGATGCAGCGTTCCGAAAAATCCGGCCACCAGCGTGATCGAACAGGCGAGCATTGCCAGGAATGCAACCGACATCAGCAATGTCCCGAAGCTCGCTCTCTCCATGCCGCCTGCTTATCGGCAGAAATGCGGCCCAATCAAGATGACGAAATGCTCGGGCAGCGCACAGATCGTCCTACTGGAACGCCGTCTCCGAAAAACTTCTGAGCTTGCGCGAATGCAGCCGCTCCATCGGCATTTCCGCAAGCTTCTCCATAGCCCTGATGCCGATGGTCAGATGCTGCGCCACCTGGCGCTTGTAGAATTCGGTCGCCATGCCGGGCAGCTTCAGTTCGCCATGCAGTGGTTTGTCCGAAACGCACAGCAGGGTGCCGTAAGGAACGCGGAAGCGGAAGCCATTGGCGGCGATGGTCGCCGATTCCATGTCGAGCGCGATCGCACGCGACTGCGACAGCCTCTGTACCGGGCCGCGCTGGTCGCGCAGTTCCCAGTTGCGATTGTCGATGGTGGCGACGGTGCCGGTGCGCATGATGCGCTTCAAGTCATAGCCGGACAGGCCGGTGACCTCGGCGACGGCTTCCTGCAACGCCACCTGGATCTCGGCCAGCGGCGGGATCGGCACCCAGACCGGAAGATCGTCGTCGAGGACGTGATCCTCCCGCACATAGGCATGCGCCAGCACATAGTCGCCCAGCGCCTGGGTATTGCGCAGTCCGGCGCAGTGGCCAAGCATCACCCAGGCATGCGGTCTCAGCACGGCAATGTGGTCGGTAATCGTTTTGGCGTTGGAGGGCCCGACGCCGATATTGACCATGGTGATGCCGCCATGGTTCGGCTTTTTCAGGTGATAGGCCGGCATTTGCGGCAGGCGCGGCGGTGCGACGCCTTCGCTGGGTGCGCTTTGCCCGACCCAGGTGATGACATTGCCTGGCTCGACGAACTCGGTGTATCCGTCGCCGCCATTGGCCATCAGGTCGCGGGCGCGGGCAACGAATTCGTCGATGTAAAACTGGTAATTGGTGAACAGCACGAAGTTCTGGAAATGCTGCGGCGTGGTCGCCGTATAGTGCGACAGGCGATGCAGCGAATAGTCGATGCGCTGCGCCGTGAAGGGCGCCAACGGTCTCGGCTCGCCGAAGGCCACTTCAAAAGTGCCGTTGGCGATCTGGTCGTCGGTGCCGTCGAGATCCGGCACGTCGAACAGGTCGCGGATCGGCCGCTTGATGCGCTCGGCCGCCGCGCCGTCGACATGGGTGCCTTCGAGAAAGGCGAAATGCAGCGGGATCGGCGTGGTCGATTCCGACACCGTGACCGCAACCCCATGATTGCGCATGATCAGGCGCAATTGCTCGACAAGGTAGCTTTCAAACAGGCTCGGCTGGGTGATGGTGGTCGAAAAATGCCCGGGCGTCGGCATATGGCCATAGGCCTGGCGCGAGTCGATCTGGGTGAACGAGTTGGTGGTGACGCCGATCTCCGGGTAGAAGGCCCGGTAGCGCTTGCCATTGTCGCCGCCCGCCGCCGCCAGCTCCGCAAAGGAGTCGCGCAGGAACTTGGTGTTGCGGTCGTAAAGCGCCTGCAGTGCCGCGACGGCCTTTTCGGCGCTATCAAAGCTTTGCCGGCCAAAAGGCTCCGGCATGACGACAGATTCGATGGCTTGAGGGTAGATTCGCTTTTCCATGGCTTAATATAGAGACTTGGATCGGCACTTGGGAGGGGTGTCGCGACCGAAGGCGGCCAAAGCGTCTTTTTTCTTTCCGTTGCATGTCGCGGAATAACGACATGCACGAGACATCCCTTATCCGCGCTGCAGGCTGACAAGGAGCACGAAGCCGACGCCGGACTTCTTCAGAGCCGGTGCGTCGATCGTCGAGCCGGCATCGGCGCGCATCATCGGCACGGCCAGAACCGGAGCGGCCAGAACCGCCAGGATAAGCGCCGCCCGCGGCAGAAGCCGAAGGGTCTTGAGAGCGTTGGCGGCGATGCGGTTCATGGGTTTCAGCTTTTCTTTTCGAGGTCTTGGTTTCTTTGTTCAGTTGCGAAGATGGGTGGGGCAGGCGAGGCGGCAGGTTCTTGAACTGGCTTCGTCCCAGGCACGGGCCGGACGGCCCGCTTCGGCGACGAGGATGGCGAAGAACATTCCAAACAGGCTCACCAGCAGGCAGACGATGGTGAAGCGGCGAGCAAGCATTGGGTCGGGTCTCCTTCAACACGCCGGAGAATGCCCTGATGCAACTGAACCGGCTCTGATGCCAGCGTTCATCTGCGGTTCAAGATGATTGACGGGATTTTGGCGGCGCCGGCGTCGGTTTCGACAGGGCGCCGGCGAGACCAGGGCATTGCGCCGCGACAAAACGACGACGGGGCCCGTCGGGGCCCCGTCTTCATGTCACAAGGATAGGGTCGATCAGAGCTTGTGCCAGGTCTGGCTCTTGCAGATCAGTCCGCCAAGCACGCAGCCGCTCATCTTGAGCGAGCTGCCCGAAAGGGTCGCCTTGCCCGAATAGGTCTTGTCGTTTGCCGGATCGGTGATGTTGCCGGCATATTTGTTGTCGCCGGCCGCCTTGAGCGAGCCGATGGTCTTGCCGGCATATTTGCCGGTCTTGAGCGTGATGGAAAACGAGCCGCCGCCAGCGATGGCCGCGGTGTCGCCGGCCTGCGTCTTCCAATTGCCTTCGATCGGATCGGCCCAGGCTGCACCCGCCATGATCAATGTGGCCGCAAGGGCCAGGCTCACTTTTCGAAACATGTCTTCCTCCCTTTGGATGTCCGGCCGGATGCTCCGCCTCGCCGGCCTGCCGCTTACGCAAACGTAAGCTAATCCACCTCCCAGCAAAACAAAAGCGGTGCCGCAGCGGAAGACTTTCGGATTTTGAAGGCGCCTGAATGCGTCCCGTCGGCGAGGAAATGAAACGATCGGCGCATCGCCTTTGGTTTCCGTGGTTAGCGGAGTCTTGATTTCTCAGTTTGAAATTTTCGTCAAATTTGACGCAAGCGGGCTGAATTGCTGACTTCGTATCCTTAACAAATTTCCGCGTTTACCTCTTGTTTTAGCTTTGTTTTCCTCAAATTAAGCACGCCATTTAACGACGGATTCAAGCCTGCACGGCATTCTCGAAAGCATCGGAAGAGCAGCCAGCAAGGACGAACGAAGGCAGCTCTCGGGAGCCTGACAGGGGCCGGAAACAGGGGATTGAAATGGCACGTTTTGAAATGCTTGAAGCAGGTTTCGGCGCCATGGGGGCAACTGCCCAGGCCGACATCCTTTTCGAACTGGGCATGATGTATGCGACCGGCCGCGATTGCGAAACCGATGTCGTTGCCGCCCACAAATGGTTCAACATCGCCGCGATCAAGGGCTCGGCCCGCGCCGCGGAACTGCGCTCCGAACTGTCGGCGGCAATGTCGAAAGTCGAGATTGCCAAGGCGCTTCGCGAAGCCCGCGAATGGATGACCATCCACTAAGATCTGCCTACAGACCTATCGAAGACAGGGAAGCTCCGGGATCAAGACCGCACAGACGGCCAGACCCGGCGGAATAGAAGGCCGCGCAAGACGGTCACGATGTTAAGAAAGAGAACGCGGCAGGCCGCAGGGCCTAGTCGTGCGCGACACAGGGAAGGTGAGCGGGATTTTTAGGCGCGGGGGCGCCTGGAGATTGCTCGACGGGCAAAAAGCCACGACCGGCCGGAACAAGGCTGGCGTGGCTTTTTGCGTGGATGACGTCTTGCAGGCCCAATCGAGCGGCGCCAATGCGCCTAGACAGGCCCAAGGAAGGGTGAAATTGTCCGGCCTCTCTGGAAGAAGCGCGGCCGGGGCGGCCGCGCGTGAGTGGAGGAGTTCTACCATCATGAAAAAATTGAGTATTTTGAGCGCGGCCATATTCGGCCTGATGATGAGCACGCCGGTCGCATTCGCGGACGAGCTCACCTTTGCGGTGGTCGGCCCGATGACCGGACAGCTCGCCACCATCGGTGATCAGTTCAAGCAGGGCGCACAGGCCGCTGCCGACGCGATCAACGCCGCGGGCGGCGTCAATGGATCGATGATCAAGCTGAGCATCCAGGACGACCAGTGCGATCCCAAGCAGGCTGTGTCGGTCGCCAACCGCATCGTCGCCGATGGCGTCAAGTTCATCGACGGCCATGCCTGCTCGGGTTCGAGCATTCCGGCCTCAGC
Organism: Mesorhizobium sp. M0293; assembly: GCF_040321735.1. Lineage (NCBI taxonomy): Bacteria > Pseudomonadati > Pseudomonadota > Alphaproteobacteria > Hyphomicrobiales > Phyllobacteriaceae > Mesorhizobium > Mesorhizobium sp. M0293. Next base: position 64,550 of record NZ_JAMYSA010000008.1, on the reverse strand, counting down.
CGTCTATGCCGAAGCCGGCGCTCTGATGATGAGCCCGGCGTCTTCCAACCCGGTGCTGACCGACGCGGCGGCCAAGGCCGGCTGGCCGACGATCATGCGGCTTTATACGCGTGACGATGCGCAGGGCGCCTTCATCGGCCCATGGATCGCCAAGAAGTTTGCCGGCAAGAACGTCGTCGTCCTGCACGACAAGAGCGCCTACGGACAAGGCGTGGCTGACGCCGTCAGGGCAACGATGAATGCCGGGGGCCTCAAGGAGGTCTATTATGACGGCATCAACGCCGGCGAGAAGGACTATTCGGCTCTCGTCACCAAGCTCAAGGACTTGAAGGCCGACGTCGTCTATTTCGGCGGCTATCATCCTGAGGCTGGTCTGATCCTGCGTCAGTCGGCGGAACAGAACCTGAAGTTCCAGCTGATCATGCCGGACTCCATCGCCTCGCCCGAATTCTGGCAGGTTGCCGGCCCGGCAGGCGAGGGCACCATGTTCGTCTTCCCGTCGGATCCGCAGGCAAAGCCGGAAGCCAAGGCAGCCGTCGAGAAGATCAAGGCGGGCGGCTTCGTGCCGGAGGGCTTCACGCTGTTCTCCTATGCCGTGATCCAGGCCTTCGCCGAGGGCGTCAAGCGCGCCGGCAGCGACGATCCGGCGAAGGTTGCCGAAGCGTTGAAGAACGGTACGCCGATCAGCACTGTTGTCGGCGACGTCACCTTCGACGAGAAGGGCGATCTCAAGAATGCCAGCTACGACATCAACCAGTGGCATGACGGCAAATACGCGCCGATCGCGCAGTAATCGCTGCCCTGGCGACTGAATAGCATAGGGAAATGGCCGGGTTCGTCCCGGCCATTTTCTCGTTTGCCCCGTCGACAGCTTGCGTCTGTCAGCTCGCTACTGCGCTCGGGGCGTTGTGCTCCTCGACGAACCGCACCAGCACCGTCCCGTCGGTGACCTGCGCGCCCTCCGTGGCGATCTCGGCGATCACGCCATCATGCGGCGCGGCGATGGTGTGCTCCATCTTCATCGCCTCGAGGATCAGCAGTGGTTGGCCCTTGATCACTGCATCGCCTCCTGTCACGCGCACCAGCTTGACCAGCCCCGGCATCGGCGCGCGCAAGCTGCCTACACCTGCGGCTGCCTCATCGGCGCGCGCCAGCGGGTCCGGCACGGCGAAGGTGTAGCCAACAGCGCCTTCGAACACGGTGATGTGGCCTGGCCAGCGGGCGAGACGCGGTGAAGCGCGAAAGTCATGCGAATTTGTGCCGTCATAGGGCGCATCGAGCGCCACCTGGAACCGTCCATCCGGCCGCAGCGAAACCTTTGCCACTATATCGTCCTCGCCGAACTTCAGCCATGTGCGCCGCGCCACGTTGTGGAAATGCGCATAGCCGGCAAGGGACGACCAGGGATCGTCGGATGGCGGCGATACCCCGGCGCCCGAGGCCGCAACAGCGGCGGCGGCAACGGTTTCGCCTGTCGGCGGCGGGACGATCGTCAATGTTTCCTGGTGCCTGCCGATCAGGCTGGTGTCGACGTCGCCCGAGCAAAAATCCCGATCGGTGGCCAGAGCGGCGAGAAAGGCGGTGTTGACGGTGGAGCCGGCGATCTCGGTTCGCGACAGCGCTGCGCCGAGTGCTTGCAGTGCCGCCTGCCTGTCCTCGGCGTGGACGACCAGCTTGGCGATCATCGGGTCGTAGTAGGGCGAGATCGCGTCGCCGGCCCGCACGCCGGTCTCGATACGTATCGCGGCGCCTTCGGGCGCTGCATCCGGAAATTTCAGATGATGCAGCGTGCCCGTTGCCGGCAGGAACCCCTTTGCCGCATCCTCGGCATAGATGCGCGCCTCGAAGGCATGGCCGGCAAGCGTGATCTCGTTCTGTGTCTTCGGCAGCTTTTCGCCGCTGGCGACCCGCAGCTGCCACTCGACCAGGTCGGTGCCAGTGACCATTTCGGTGACCGGGTGCTCGACCTGCAGGCGGGTGTTCATTTCCATGAACCAGAAGCGGTCGGCCTTCAGGCCTTGCGAGGCGTCGACGATGAACTCGATGGTGCCGGCGCCGGAATAATTGATCGCCTTGGCGGCCTTTACCGCCGCCTCCGTCATCGCCTTGCGCAAAGCAGGTGTCATGCCGGGGGCGGGCGCCTCCTCGATCACCTTCTGGTGCCGCCGCTGCGCCGAGCAGTCGCGCTCATAAAGGTGCACCGTGTTGCCGAAATTATCGCCGAACACCTGCACCTCGATGTGGCGCGGCTTGTCGACATATTTCTCGACCAGCACGCGGTCGTCGCCGAAAGCGGCTTTCGCCTCGCGCCGCGCGCTGGACAGCGCTTCGGAAAACTCATCGGGATGCTCGACGCGGCGCATGCCCTTGCCGCCGCCGCCGGCGCGCGCCTTGATCAGCACTGGATAGCCGATCTCGCGTGCCTTGGACGCAAGCAGCACGATCTCCTGCGCCTCGCCATGGTAGCCCGGCACCACCGGCACGCCGGCCTTTTCCATCAGCCGCTTGGCGGCGTCCTTCAGCCCCATGGCACGGATCGAGGCCGCCGACGGGCCGATGAAGGTAAGCCCCGCCGTCGCCACCTGGTCAACGAAACCGGGGTTTTCCGACAAGAAGCCGTAGCCGGGATGAATGGCTTCAGCACCCGTCGCCAGCGCCGCGGCGATGATCTTGTCGCCGCGCAGATAGCTTTCGCCGACGGGCGAGGCGCCGATATGCACTGCTTCGTCGGCCATCTCGACATGCAGGGATTTCGCGTCGGCATCCGAATAGACGGCGACAGTGCGCACGCCCATCTTGCGTGCCGTGCGGATAACGCGGCAAGCGATCTCGCCCCGATTGGCGATCAGGATCTTGGCGAACATGGAGCCTCCCGGGACAGAGTTTGCTTGAAGCGACGCAGGCGCTCCGTCGCGCCCCCCTCTGTCCTGCCGGACATCTCCCCCACGAGGGGGGAGATTGGCAGCTTCAACCTCGCCGCCTTGCCGTTGACGTAGGCGGAGATTCCAGTCTGCCTATGCTGATGAATTGGTTGGTCCATACAGTTCAGCCTTCTCGAAGAGCAGCAACGGCATGCCGGTATAGTTCAGCCGTTTGCTCGTCGAAGCAGCAGAAAATGACGATTTCCGGCCTGCTTGCCTCGTCGAGGAACGCGTTGACAGTGCTGACGGCGATCCGCGTCGCCTCGTCTTTCGGGTAGCGGTAGACACCCGTCGAGATCGCCGGGAAGGCCACTGTGCGGCAGTCATTGGCGGCGGCGAGTTCGAGCGATCTGATATAGCAGGAGGCCAGCAACTCGGCTTCGCCCTTGCCGCCGCCCTGCCAGACGGGGCCGACTGTGTGGATGATGTGTCGAGCCGGCAGTTTGTAACCCCTGGTGATCTTCGCCTCGCCGACCTTACATCCGTTCAGCATCCGGCATTCGAACTCAAGCTCGCGGCCTGCGGCGCGGTGGATGGCGCCATCGACCCCGCCACCGCCGAGAAGTGATGTGTTGGCGGCATTGACGATGGCGTCGACATCCAGTTTCGTGATGTCGCCGGTGTGGATGCGGATCCTGTCCAGCGCCTTGCTCATCTCACATCCTGAACACGCCGAAGCGCGTCTCCTCGATTTCGGCGTTGAGCGCGGCGGACAGGCTGAGCGCCAGCACGTCGCGCGTCTTCGCCGGGTCGATGATGCCGTCGTCCCAGATGCGTGCCGACGAGTAGAGCGGATGGCCCTCATGCTCGTATTTCATCAGGATCGGCTTCTTGAATTTCGCCTCTTCCTCGGCGCTCCATTCCCCGCCCTTGCGCTCGATGCCTTCGCGCTTGACCATGGCGAGCACCGTCGCCGCCTGTTCGCCGCCCATCACCGAGATGCGCGCATTAGGCCACATCCACAGGAAGCGCGGTGAATAGGCGCGGCCGCACATGCCGTAATTGCCGGCGCCGAACGAACCGCCGATGATGACAGTCACCTTCGGCACGCGGGCGGTGGCGACGGCCATTACCAACTTGGCGCCGTCCTTGGCGATGCCGCCCGCTTCGTATTTCCTGCCGACCATGAAGCCGGTGATGTTCTGCAGGAAGATCAGCGGGATCTTGCGCTGGCAACAAAGTTCGATGAAGTGCGCGCCCTTCAAGGCGCTTTCGGAAAACAGCACGCCGTTGTTGGCGATGATGCCGACCGGCATGCCATGGAGGTGGGCAAAGCCGGTGATCAGCGTGGTGCCGTAGTTCTGCTTGAACTCATCGAATTCGGAGCCGTCGACAATGCGCGCGATCACCTCGCGCACATCATAGGGCTGGCGCAGGTCGGTCGGCACGATGCCGTAGAGTTCATCCGCCGGATGAAGCGGCGGAATCGACTTCTGTAAGTTCAGGCTTACAGTCTTGTTCCGATTCAGGTTTTTGACGATGCGCCGGCAGATGGCGAGCGCATGGTCGTCGTCCAGCGCATAGTGGTCGGCGACGCCGGAAAGACGCGTGTGTACGTCCGCTCCACCAAGATCCTCGGCACTGACATCCTCGCCGGTGGCCGCCTTCACCAGCGGCGGGCCGCCGAGGAAGATGGTCGCCTGGTTGCGCACCATGATCGTCTCGTCCGACATCGCCGGCACATAGGCGCCGCCCGCCGTGCAGGAACCCATGACGCAGGCGATCTGCGGGATGCCCACCGCCGACATGTTGGCCTGGTTATAGAAGATGCGGCCGAAATGCTCGCGATCGGGAAACACCTCGTCCTGGTTGGGCAGATTGGCGCCGCCGCTGTCGACCAGGTAGATGCAAGGCAGATTGTTCTGCAGCGCGATCTCCTGCGCGCGCAAATGCTTCTTCACCGTCAGCGGATAGTAGGTGCCGCCCTTCACCGTGGCGTCGTTGACGACGACCATCACCTCCGTGCCCTCGACGCGGCCGATGCCGGCGATCATGCCGGCTGAAGAAATCTCCTCGCCATACATCGACCATGCGGCGAACTGGCCGATCTCGAGGAACGGCGAGCCGGTGTCGAGCAGCTGGGCAAGGCGCTCGCGCGGCAACAGCTTGCCGCGCGAAACGTGGCGCTCACGCGCTTCGTCCGAGCCGCCACGCTCGACGGTAGCGGCTTTTTCCGCGATATCGGCGACCAGCGCCCGCATGCGCTCGGCATTGGCGCGGAAGGTCTCGGAGGAGGAGGAGATTTGTGAAGTGAGGGTCGTCATTGACAAATCCGAAGTGATATCATATTTTGCTATCAAGAATAGATCTTGTCGCGCATGACGTGCGACCGCCAACGGCGATCACGGCTTTCCCCGCCTGATCATTTTCCATGGAGGTCATCATGCGCGGAAAGCACAAGCAGACACTGAACGTCATTTTTGCGAATCCGATAAACGGCTCGATTAAATGGCGGGACGTCGAAGCGCTGTTGATGGCGCTTGGCGCACAAGTGTCGGAAGGGCGTGGATCGCGAGTGCGCTTCACATTGAACGGGATAACGCTTCGCGTGCATCGACCGCATCCATCGCCTGATACGAAAGCATATGTGATCCGAGAGATCAGGACTTTCCTTTTAGAGTCGGGTGCCGAACTATGAAGCCTTACAAGGGATATCTGGGAACGATCGAGTTCGATGAAAGCGATGTTGTGTTTCATGGTCGTATCATGGGCATTCGCGACATCTTCACATATGAAGCCGCTTCGGCGGAAGAGTTGCTGAAGGCTTTCCATGAATGCGTGGATGACTATCTTGATTTCTGCGCCGAACAGAACAAAGAGCCGGAAAAGCCTTTTTCGGGCAAACTCGCTCTGCGCACCACGCCGGAAGTCCATCGCCTTGTCAGCCGGGCAGCAGCCAGTGACGGCAAATCGATCAATCAATGGGTATCGGACACGCTCGCCGAGGTCGCCCGCAAGCGCGTCGACGAAGGCTCGACGAAAGTCACGACCCGCGCGCATTAGACCCCCTCCGTCATGATCTCGCGCCCGATCAGCCATCGGCGAATTTCGCTGGTGCCGGCGCCGATCTCATACAGTTTGGCGTCGCGTAATAGGCGGCCGGTCGGATAGTCGTTGATGTAGCCATTGCCGCCAAGCAGTTGGATAGCGTCCAGCGCCATCAGCGTGGCTTTCTCGGCGGCAAACAGCACGCAGCCGGCGGCATCCTTGCGCGTCGTCTGGCCGCGATCGCAAGCGGCGGCGACGGCGTAGACGTAAGCGCGCGCGGCGTTCATCGTCGTGTACATGTCGGCCAGCTTGCCCTGCACCAGCTGGAACTCGCCGATCGCCTGGCCGAACTGCTTGCGCTCATGCACGTAGGGGATCGCCACGTCGAGACACGCCGCCATCAGGCCGATCGGCCCGCCGGCGAGCACGGTGCGCTCATAGTCGAGGCCAGACATCAGCACCTCGACACCGCGGCCTTCCTCGTGCAGCACGTTGTCGAACGGCACTTCGACATCCTCGAACACCAGTTCGCCTGTGTTGGAGCCGCGCATGCCGAGCTTGTCGAGCTTTTGCGCCACGGAAAATCCGGCCATCGCCTTCTCGACGATGAAAGCCGTGATGCCGTGCGATTTCCGTTCCGGATCGGTCTTGGCATAGACGACCAGCGTCTCGGCGTCCGGCCCGTTGGTGATCCACATCTTGGTGCCGTTGAGCACGTAGCGGTCATTGCGTTTTTCGGCGCGCAGCTTAAGCGACACGACATCCGAGCCGGCGCCGGATTCCGACATCGCCAGCGCGCCGACGCGCTCGCCCGAACACAGCGGCGGCAAGAATTTTTCCTTCTGCGCCGTCGTCGCCCAGCGGTTGATCTGATTGACGCAGAGATTGGAATGGGCGCCGTAGGAGAGGCCGACCGAGGCCGAAGCGCGCGAGATTTCCTCGACGGCGATCACATGCGCGAGATAACCCATGCCGCTGCCGCCGAAATCGGGGTCGGCGGTGATACCAAGCAGCCCGAGCGCGCCGAGTTCGCCCCACAGATGCGCCGGGAATTCGTTCGAGCGATCGATGTCGGCGGCGATCGGCGCGATGCGATCCTGGGCGAAGCGCCGCACCATGTCGCGCAGCGCCTCGATCTCCTCGTCATGCCCGAAGCTGAGCGTGTTCGTGTACATGTTTTCCTCCCTGCCGCATGACCCCAAAAATCGACTTCGATTTCCGGAAGGGATCATGCGCGAAATTAAAGTGCTGCAGCGTCCTTTGCGCGTCCAAAGGCGCGCGCGGCGCTGTAGGCGTCGATCTTCGCGCCGACGAGCCGCATGGTCATCGACAGATATGTCGCCGTCACTTCAGCGATCGACAGCCGTTCGCCCGGCCGAAACCAGACGATGACGCCGGTCATCATCTGGATCAGCGCCATGGCCGTCAGCCCGGTGTCGTCGATGCTGAAGGCGCCCGCCTCGGCGCCGTCGCGCAGAATGGTGCGTAGCTCCTTTTCATAGGCTGTCCGCATGCGCAGGATCTGCGTCAGCCGTTCGGGCGACAGGCTGCGCAATTCCATGTTCGACACATGCGTGGCGTGCCGACGCTCGATATGAAAGGCGATGTGGTTCTCGACAAAGGCTGACAGCCGTTGCGCGGGATCCGCACTGATAGGGCGGGCTGCTTCCCACGCGCCTGTGAGACCTTCCATGTGTTCGCGCATCAGCGTGAACAGAAGCTCTTCCTTGGTTGGAAAATAGCGGTAGAGCGCGGCAGCCTGCACGCCGACTTCGGCGGCAAGCTGGCGCATCGACATCGCCTCGTAGCCGAAACGCGCAATCAGATTGACGGCCGCCTCGCGGATGGCTGCCTCGGTCTTTTCACCATCGGATCCAGTCGTGCGTGCCATTGTCGGCCTCGTTTACGAGGCAATAATAAAACGAACGTTCAATTAATTCAAGGGCGCTGAATCAAATCCGCCATTATGCAACAATCCTAAACTCGACAAATGTGTCTCCGGGTGCCAACTCCTCGACGTCGACCCTGGAAACCGAAGCACCGGACGGCCCTTTCCAAAGTCGCTCGATCATTGTCGAGACCGCTTCATCAAGACCTGCGATCTGGGTCGTTACAGACGCGTCCGCTTCATTGCGGACCCAGCCCGCAAGACCGAGGCTTGTGGCCTCGTCTCGAACCCAGAGTCTGAAGCCTACGCCTTGCACATTGCCGTAAATGCGCGCCCGCACATTCCTGCGATGACCAGCCATGAATCTCTCCAAGCCTGTCTCCTTGGAATCTGGGGCATGGCGCAGGGAAAGCAACCTGAGAATTGCGGGCACGACGCGAAAGCTGGGCTCCTGGCCTTTTGAAATTTAATTGACTCAGTCCACTAATCTTGGAAAATGGAGCTGCCTTATTAGGAGCTGGAACCAGATGTTGGATGAACGAAAGGCATTGGTGGCCGATATCAGGCGCTTCAATCGCTTCTACACGCGCACCGTTGGCCTTCTCGACGAGACGCTGACACAAAGCGCATTCACTCTGACCGAGGCGCGCGTGCTTTTCGAACTCGGCCGCCTTGATCGTCCGGCGGCTTCTGAAACTGCTGGGGAACGCGGTTTTCTTGCCAAGGCTTTTCATTTGGAGATCGGCCCCACTGCTTCCGACATCGCCAGGCAATTGCGTGTCGATGCCGCTTATCTGACACGAATTCTGCGCAAGTTCGCCGGCGAGGGTCTGACCGAGACCCGGACCGATCCGGCCGACAAACGCCGGCGGATTCTGTCGCTCACGGCAAGAGGCGAGGCAGCCCTTTCAGGGCTACAGGCGGCGGCGGATCGCGATACGGCACGGCTCATCGAGAATTTGCCCGACGACAGATTGCATGAGCTCGGCAGCGCTTTGCGCAAAGCGGGGGAATTGCTGGGCGATCCTGCCCGCGAGAACAGCGAGGTGACGCTGCGGTCACACCGCGTCGGCGACGTCGGCTGGGTCGTGCAGCGGCAGGCCCAGCTCTACGCCGAGGAATATGGCTGGAATATCGAATTCGAAGCCCTGGTTGCTGAGATCGGCGCCGATTTCATCCGCAATTTCAAGCCCGGCCGCGATTTCTGCTGGATCGCCGAACGCGCAGGCCAGCCGCTTGGTGCGGTGTTTCTGGTTCATGTGGACGATGGGGTCACGAAGCTGCGCTTGCTGCATGTCGAAGCGTCGGCCCGAGGCGCGGGTATCGGCAAACGCCTTGTCGCCGAATGTATTCGCCAGGCCCGCGCTTGCGGCTATGTCAGGCTGGTGCTCTGGACCAACGACATTCTCGTCGCGGCGCGCACGATCTACGAGCGCGCCGGCTTCAAGCTGGTTTCCGAGGAGCGCCACCACAGTTTCGGCAAGGAATTGACCGGCCAGACCTGGGAACTGGATTTGTAAGCGCGCCTTGTGATCCCGGTTCGCCTACTGGCGGATACTAGTTTCCGCGGGCCGCGGCGAGCGCGCCCGGCAGTTCCTCGGCGAAGATGTCGAGCTCATGATCGAGGCCGACGCTGACGCGGATGCAGCGGTCGAGTACCGGCACCATCGGCTTGCGGATGAACACGTCGCGCGACAGCAGGCCCTGCAGGACTTTCAGCGCGAAAGCGCCATCGCCACCACAATCGATGGTGACGAAGTTTGTGGCCGACGCCAGTGGCTTCAGCCCGTTCGCCTCGGCTATCCCTGCGATGCGGCGGCGGCCGGCCGCGACCCGCGACACCACGCTCCTGAGATAGTCCTGATCGGCAAGCGCCTCGACGCCGGCGACCTGCGCCATGCGGCTGACGCCGTAATGGTTGCGGATCTTCTCGAAGTCGCGGATCACCTGAGCCTCGGCGATCGCATAGCCGCAGCGTATGCCGGCGAGCCCATACGCCTTCGAAAAGGTGCGCATTCGGATGACGTTTGGCCGCGAGATATCGATCGGCGGAAGCGCCGAGGCCGGTCCGAGTTCGCCATAGGCCTCGTCGAGCACCAGCATGGTGGTTTCCGGCAGCGCCTCGATGAAGCGGATGAGCTCGTTCGCCTCCCACCAGCTGCCCATCGGATTATCCGGGTTGGACAGATAGACCAGTGGCGCCTTGTCCCTCTGCACCGCCGCCAGCAGGCCGTCCAGGCTTTCCCTGTCGTTGTCATAGGGGACCGTGACGAGCCGTCCGCCGACACCGGCGATGTGGAAGTTGAAGGTGGGATAGGCGCCGAACGACGTGACCACGGCATCGCCGGGCACCACATACATGCGTGCCACCAGGGCGAGCAGGCCGTCTATGCCCTCGCCGACAACGACATTCTCGGCCTTCACCCCATGATGCGCGGCGATCGCCACCTTCAGATCGTGATTGTCGGGATCGCAATACATCCACATGTCGCGGGCAATTCCAGCCATCCGGTCGATGACGCGCGGCGACGGCCCAAAGCTGCTCTCATTGGCACCGATGCGGGCGCGAAAAGCGCGGCCCCGCTCGCGCTCCTGCGCTTCGGGGCCGACAAAAGGTACGGTCGACGGAAGCGCTGAGACGAGAGGCGTGAGGGGAGGGCGCTGGCGCATGGCAAAAAGCTCAGTTGAAAAGGGCCTTCTTGCTAGCGCGCCCGCCGGGCTGGTGCAAGTTGCCGAGCGAACTGCGTTTCGATGCAAAAACCCGGCGGTTGCCCGCCGGGTTTTCGATTTCGATAAGTCGAAATCGTTAGACGCCGAATCCGGCGATCAGCCAACGGAATCATGGCCAGGCCCCGAGTTGCCAGCCAAGGAATTGCCGCAGAACCGCCGCATCGCGGAAAGCCGCGGTTCGGCGTCTTCGTTATTTTTCCATATAATGACGCGGGCTTGTTGATTGTGCCGGCGCTTTTCTTTATCCAGCGGCGCAACGGAGAGGTGGCCGAGTGGTCGAAGGCGCTCCCCTGCTAAGGGAGTAGAGGTCAAAAGCTTCTCGTGGGTTCGAATCCCATCCTCTCCGCCATCCTGCTTCGCGCTGTGCGCTTTGGCGGACCGTCGCGTATATCGGCTTCTCGAATCGAGCCAAGGCGACTTCATTCGGGCGTTATCTCAAATCCAGTTCTTCTCGGCTCCGTTGCGGCCCTGACCGCAGTTTCCGGTGCGCGCGCCGCAAACGTCGCCTGCCACGTGGTGCCTGGCTTCACGGTTACGGCCGAAGTCGACTACTTCAACCTTGGCGATAGCGACTGGCATGATAGCGACGACGGCGTCGGCGGCAGGGTCTACTTCAGGCTACTCTGCCGCTCGGCCCGATCAAGAAAAGTTGCAATGTCGTTGGGCAGGCTGCCGGTCTCGAGGAATGGCGCGTGGCCCTGACCCGCGACGGTGATCGTTTCGATGCCAGGATGGCGCTTTCGCATCTGCTCCAGTGTTCCCGCCGACAGAAGCCTCGAATTGGCGCCGCGAATGGCGAGCAAAGGAACGGTCGCCAATGCCTCGAATTGTGGCCATAGATCAGGCAGCGGCTGCGTCAGATCGAGGCTGGCAACGGTATCGACCAGCTTCGGGTCGAAATCCGGCACCAGGCCACCGTCCGTTTCGCGGTAGAGAGCCCATACCATCCGATCCCAATCCGCCCCGGCAAGGGCAGCGAAGTCCTTGCCATGCACGCTGCGCTGGGCGGCAGTCGCCTGTACGCGGGTCTTCGGTGTCGGATCACGTTCGAGATAAGACTGGATATGGGCAAGCCCAGCCGCCTCGATCACCGGCCCGATGTCGTTGAATACAATGGCTTTCAGAACGGCCGGCCGCATCATCGCGAGCACATGGATGATCAGCCCGCCGCGCGACGTGCCGATGAAGGCAGCGTCCTCGATGTTCAGCGCCGCCAGCCCGGCAAGGACGTCGCCGGCTTCAATGCCGACATTGTAGTGACCGATATCGGGATCCCAGGTGGATTGCCCGCGCCCGCGAAAGTCGAAGGCGATGACCTTTCGCGGATTTGCCGCACGCGTCGACAGATAAAGCGCCAACTCATGAAAATCCCGGGCATTGCGGGTCAGGCCAGGCAGGCAGACGACCGGCCAGTGGCCAGTATTGGCCTCGCCGTAGACGCGCGCATGAAGGCTAAGCCCATCGGGTGCGGCGTAGAAGAAATCGGAAAAGCCTTCGTGGTTTGGCATGCGGACTCCTCCGTCGTGTAGATGGTCTGCGACTGCTACAGGCGGGGGCACGGACGGTCAAATTGAAGGACGCGGCGCGGGAAATTTTGAAATTTGGCGGGACAGTCCCCCCCTCTGGCCTGCCGGCCATCTCCCCCGCAAGGAGGGAGATTGGCAGCGTCGGCGCTCAGCCCATCCTGTTGCGTTGGAGATTGGCGAAGGCCAACGTGACATTCGATTTCCCCCTTGCAGGGGTTGAGGAATGGTCCGCGAAGCGGATGGAAAGCCAATTGCTTGGCTTTCCAAAGGACGAACGCCCGGCAGGGCAGAGGGGGTGTGAAGGGACTTGATTCAAAGATGTCGAGCGCTGTGCAAATACCGCAACAAGAAGGTGGCCACACCTATCATGCCTCAGCTCCGCCCGTTTACCAGATCGCCAACGATGTCGTATTTGCCGGAAATACGCATCTTGTACACCTCGTAATTCTCCATCACGCGCTGCACGTAACTTCTTGTTTCCGTGTAGGGAATCCGCTCGATCCAGTCGACGATCGCGTCGATGTCCTTGCCGCGCGGATCGCCGTACCGGGCCACCCACTGACTGGCCCGGCTGGGGCCGGCATTATAGCCGGCGAAGGTCAGCACATAGGAGCCGTTGAAGCGATCGAGCTGCTCGCCGAGGAAGGCCGAACCAAGCGTCGCGTTATAGCCGGCGTCGGTGGTCAACCGTGCCTGTGAAAACTGCAATCCGGCCTTCTTCGCCAACTGCTTGGCGGTGCCCGGCATCAGCTGCAGCAGCCCGCGCGCGCCTGCGCTGGACACGGCGCCGATGTTGAATTCGCTCTCCTGGCGCGCGATCGCATAGGCCAGCGCCTTGCCTGAGCCGGAAATGTCGGCCGAATCGGGAATGACGCCGAGCGGATGCGACAGCGCACCGACATCGATGCCACGCGCGCCGGCTATCTTGCCGATTTTCAGCGCCATGAAATGGTTGCCTTGCTTTTCCGCAAGGACAGCCAGCAGCGCCAGCTCGCCCGGACTGATTAACTGCCCGGCAAGGTCGCGATAGAGCGTCTCGGCATAGCGGTCGTAGCCCGCTTCTTGCAGCCGCTTGATGGCGCTAACGGCCTCGCGGCCAGCAAAATTCTGCCGGTCGGCGGCACTTGGCGAGGGGTAGACGATGTTCAGCGCCTGCCGGCCGACGCGCTCTGCGGCAAGCTGGCCGTAAAATGTCGTGCCGTAGGCAGCGGCGCGTCCAAAATAGTCCTTGGCATTGCCCGGACCGCCAACTTCGGCGGCACGGCCGAGCCAGTAGTAGGCGCGCGACAGCGTCATCGGCCCCTGCGCTAGGTCGGCGATGCGCTCGAAATGCGTTGCCGCGGTTTTTGGGTCGTTCAGGCCGCGCAGCGCGTACCAGCCGGCGTGGAATTCAGCATCCGCCGCATTGGTGGCACTTTCAGCGGCGTGGGTGGCGACGATCCGGTAGGCCGTCTTCATGTCGCCTTGGTCGACCAGTTCGCGCGAAAGCACCCGGCGCTCGACCCACCAGGCATCCGGATCGACCAGAGCATCGCGATCGGTCGGCGCCTGCATGACAATGGCCGCGGCGCCGGAAAAATTCTGCTGTTTGCGCAGATATTCGGCCTGCGCGAAGAAATAGCCTGCCGAACGTTGGGCTGCCGGCACTGCCTTCAGCAGTTTGGCTATGTTCTTGTCGCCTTTGTCGACCGCTGCCCAGGCATCGGCGAGTTGCTGGGCTCCGGCGAGACCGGCGACGCGCAGTGCGGAATTCGCGCGGTCGGCATAGAACATGCGCTCCATGCGAAAACGGTGATCCGCAGCAGCGATCAGGTTGCCGAATTCCTTGATCAGCGCCGTCTCGTCCTTGGCCTCCAGGATCGCGGTGCGCCAGAACGGCGACAGCACCGAACGCGCCGCCTTGATGTTACCCAACGTCACATAGGCGCGGGCAAGCACCATCACGCCTTCGAATGTCTGCGGCTGGCTGCCGTCGAATGCCGCAACGACGATGTCGGGGGCAGGGTTCTCGCGATAGAGCGCGCGCTCGCTGTTCTTGCGCAGGGCGACGGTGCCCGGCCAGTTGGGCAGCATCTTCGCCGCGGCGGCAATGTCGCCGCTCGGAACCTTGTCGCCGCCGTAGAGCGCGATCGCCCAGGCGAGGATGTGCTGGTCGAGCGAATGGGCGGGAAGGGCATCGCGCACGGCACGGGCGCCGGGACTGTCGCCAGCCGCCAGCGCGTCCAGTCCACTCTTCAACAGAGCGACGCTGGGTGAGGTATCCTGTTGCGCCTTGTCCTGCAGGCCGGGCACCGGGATATCCGAGCCTGGCATCGCGATGGCCGAGCCTGGCATCGGGATGGCCGAAGTGACCTGTACATCGACGCTGCCGCCAGTCGCCATGCCCGGCATCAGCGCGAGCGTGGCGCCAAGCAGCGCGAAGAGGTGAGGCCGACTGCCCGGCATGATCTTTACGTCTTCCCCTATCCTGGCATTGTACCAGCAGGCCGAGAAGCCTCGAAGCCTAAACTTAGGTCGTGAAGAGCCCGTAAACAAAGAGTTAGCGAGGTCGTTCGAATTGCGCTTGCTGGCACCATGGCAATGCTTGCCGCGCAACAATGTCGAGACTATGGTGCGCCGCTTCGCTTTCGGCTAGAAGGCGCGCACGACAAAACACCGATGCATGTCGCCCAAAAGTGGGTACCGGTTTTGGGACGACGACTTGCATGAACAAAGAAGTCCCAAGGAGTTGGACGATATGCTGAGAGGCTCGCTTACTGCGCTCGTGACACCGTTCGAAAAGAGCGGGCGTTTCGACGAGAAAGCTTTTCGCGCGTTCGTCGAATGGCAACTCGCCGAGGGCACGACGGGACTGGTTCCCGTGGGCACGACCGGCGAGTCGCCGACGCTGTCGCATGACGAGCATCGCCAAGTCGTCAAGGTCTGCATCGAGGTTGCCAAGGGACGCGTTCCAGTCGTCGCCGGCGCCGGTTCCAACAACACCGAGGAAGCCGTTGGCCTCGTGCAGTATGCCGAGAAGGCCGGCGCCGATGCTGCCCTGGTCGTCACGCCCTATTACAACAGGCCGACACAACGCGGCCTGTACGAGCACTTCGCGACCGTCGCCAGGGCAACCAAGCTGCCGATCATTATCTATAATATCCCGCCGCGCTCGGTGATCGACATGATGCCGGAGACGATGGGCCGGCTCGTGCACGACTTCAAGAACATCGTCGGCGTCAAGGATGCCACCGGCAAGGTCGAACGGGTCTCCGAGCAGCGCGCCACTTGCGGCAAGGATTTCATCCAGCTTTCGGGCGAGGATGCTTCGGCACTTGGTTTCAATGCGCATGGCGGCGTCGGCTGCATCTCGGTGACCTCGAATGTCGCGCCGCGTCTGTGCGCCGAATTCCAGGAGGCGACGTTGTCCGGCGACAGCGCCAAGGCACTGGAATTGCAGGACCGTCTGCTGCCGCTGCACAAGGCGATCTTCGTCGAGCCTGGCGTTTCGGGCGCGAAATATGCGCTGTCGCAGCTGGGCAAGGTCGAGAATGTGCTGCGCTCGCCGCTGGTCACGATCGAACAGTCGACCGCCGAAAAGATCGATGCGGCGATGAAGCACGCCGGCTTGATTAATTAGCGATGAGGCGCCACCTCTCCACATCATGAATCAAGTCAGAAAAGCCGATCCCAACAACAAGACCGTTTCGGAAAACCGCAAGGCGCGGTTTTCCTACGAGGTGCTCGACACGGTCGAGGCCGGCCTGGTGCTGACCGGCACCGAGGTCAAGTCGCTGCGCCAGGGCCAGGCCAACATCCAGGACAGCTATGCCTCGGTCGAAGGCGGCGAGATCTGGCTGATCAATTCCTATCTGCCGGAATATCTGCAGGCCAACCGCTTCAACCATGAGCCGCGACGTCGCCGCAAACTGCTGCTCAACAAGCGCGAGATGGCAAAACTGTCGCAGAGCGTCGACCGCGAAGGCATGACGCTGGTGCCGCTGAAAATCTATTTCAACGACCAGGGCCGTGCCAAGCTGTTGCTCGCGGTCGGCCGCGGCAAGAAGCTGCACGACAAGCGTGAATCCGAGAAGCAGCGCGACTGGTCGCGCGAGAAGGGTCGGCTCCTAAAAGAGCGTGGATAGGTAAAGAGCGTGGGTAGGCTGGGGCCATTCGTTTGAAGAACCGGATTGTCCTCTTTGGTTTGGCCAGCCTGGTCTTGGTATGTTTCGTTGCAGCAGGCGGATATCTCTATTTCAGATCGTTCTCGCCGGACCGCAATAAGTATCCCGTCAGAGGCATCGACGTCTCCCATCATCAGGGCCAGATCGACTGGCGGCGTGTAGCCGCCGATGATATCGCCTTTGCCGTCATCAAGGCGACCGAAGGCGGCGATCATGTCGATGATGCCTTTTCCACCAATCTGCGTGAGGCTCGCGCCGCCGGTCTGGCTGTCGGCGCCTATCATTTTTTCACCTTTTGCCGGCCTGGCGCCGACCAGGCCAAGAATTTCATCTCGGTGGTGCCGCACGATCAGCCGCTGCTGCCGCCGGTCGTCGACATCGAGTTCGGCGGCAACTGTCCGCAGCGACCAACGCCCGAGCAACTGAACGCCGAACTGGCCGCATTCCTCGGCCCCGTCGAGGCGGCGTTCGGCAAGCCGGCGATTGTCTATCTGACCGACGAGGCGGCACAGATCTTTGCCGGGCGCATTGCTGCCCGCCGGCTCTGGCTTCGCTCCTTGCTTCTGGAGCCGGACCGCGACGACTGGGTCTACTGGCAATACCACAACAGGGGCCGTGTCGACGGCATCAGCGGCGATGTCGATCTGAATGTGCTGCAGGGTGGGCCGGCCGTTTTGGCCGCGCTGTCTGCGCCGCCACGCTGACAAGCCTGCCGACACCCGTCTCTATTTCTGCAGAAACAGCCTCTATGTCCGAAGGAACGTCGCTATCTGGCTGAAAACGCTGACGAACATCGCTTCGGTCAGCACACCGGTATTGGTGTTGTAGCGTGAGCAGTGATAGCTCGAAAACAGCGTGATGCCGTCGGCCGGCAATTGTCCGCCATGCTTGAACGGATAGGCGGCGACGCGACCGCCCAGCGCCCGCACGGTCGACTGGTGCGCGATCGATCCCAGTGTCAGCACGGCGCGCAGGTTGGGGAACCGGGCGATCGTCGGCACCAGGAACGTCCGGCACGTGGCAATCTCGGCGCCTACAGGCTTGTTCTCAGGCGGCACGCAGCGCACCGCATTGGTGATCGCCGTGCCGACAAGCTCCAATCCGTCGTCGGGTCTGGCCTTGAATTCACCGCGCGCAAACCCGTGCGAAATCAGCGTCGAGTAGAGCAGGTCGCCGGCAAAGTCGCCGGTGAAGGGACGCCCTGTGCGGTTCGCCCCGCGCAGCCCAGGCGCCAGCCCGACGATCAGCAATTGAACCGCGGCGTCGCCCTCCGGCGGCAAAAAAGTCGGCACCGGCGCGTTGAACCAGGATGGTTCGCGCTGCCGCCACTCGGCGATGAAGTCATGCAGCCGTGGGCAGAGCGGGCAGTCGCGATCGGGTTCGGAGGCGGAAAGGGCGGTCAAGGCGACCGGCCTCAATAGTCGTCCTCGTCGACTTCGGCGGGCTCGGGCCTGCGCACCGGCCGCTCGGATGGATCGCGGCCAACCTCGTTCTTCAGTGTTGTCAGGTCGATGAAATGGTCGGCCTGGCGGCGCAGATCGTCGGAGATCATCGGCGGCTGCGAGGCCATCGTCGAGACGATCGAAACCTTGCGGCCGCGCCGCTGCAGCGCCTCGACCAGCGTGCGGAAATCGCCGTCGCCGGAAAAGATGACGTAGTGGTCGACGACATCGGCGAGTTCCAGCGCATCCACCGTGAGCTCGATGTCCATATTGCCCTTGATCTTGCGGCGGCCGGTCGAGTCGGTGAATTCCTTGGCCGGCTTGGTGACCACCTTGAAACCGTTATAGTCGAGCCAGTCGATCAGCGGGCGGATCGAGGAGTATTCCTGATCCTCGACAAGTGCCGTGTAATAATAGGCGCGCAGCAGATAACCGCGCTTCTGGAAGCTCGCCAGAAGCTTGCGATAATCGATGTCGAAGCCGAGCGCGCGCGACGTCGCGTAGAGATTGGCGCCGTCGATGAATAGGGCGATTTTTTCACGAGGGTCGAACATGGAAAATATTCCTTCTCGAAATAAACGGCCGTCTAAACGAAATGCGATAGCGACGTTCGGTCAGGCTCATAATAAACCGGCTGACCTCAAACGCCATTCGAGATAGCGCCAGTTTCGCGGCAATCCAAGGGCGTGTTGCGGCACCGCAAGCAATTGTGATCGGAACACCGAATGCGTAAAGCACAGGCTGGTTTTGCGGAATCGGGTGTTTGACCGAGAGATTGGGCGCCCTGCAGCCCAGCCATTGCCATGATGCTTGTATTTTGGCGGCGTTCGGGTTATGGACCGCGCCTGTTTTCCATCAAATCCATCGTATGAAAGGGGCATCCATGGCCCGCGTAACCGTTGAAGATTGCATCGACAAGGTCGACAACCGCTTCGAGCTGGTGCTGTTGGCCGGCCACCGCGCCCGGCAGATCAGCCAGGGCGCGCCGATCACCGTGCCGCGCGACAACGACAAGAACCCGGTCGTGGCGCTGCGCGAGATCGCCGACGAGACGTTATCGCCCGACGACCTCAAGGAAGATCTGATCCATTCGCTGCAGAAGCATGTCGAGGTCGACGAGCCCGAGGCCGATGGCGAGGCGATTGCCGATCAGACCGGCGCCGCCGTTGCGGCCACCGACGCCGATGACACCGAGGAGAACATCACCTTCGACCGGATGACCGAGGAAGACCTCCTGGCCGGCATCGAGGGTCTGGTGCCGCCGGAAAAGAGCGACGACTACTAAGCGAGCGCTCTGGACCTGCCTGGAATACGTTTCCGGCACTTCCGTCCAGTCAGTTTCGTGGCTATCTATGAGGTGCGCCGTACGCTAGTGCGGCGCATCAATCATTTCAGCACCGCGAGATTCCGCCCATGATGCGTCAGTATGAGCTTGTCGAGCGCGTCCAGCGCTACAAGCCTGACGTCAACGAGGCGCTGCTCAACAAGGCCTATGTCTATGCCATGCAGAAGCATGGCCATCAGAAGCGTGCTTCCGGCGATCCCTATTTCTCGCATCCGCTCGAAGTCGCTGCCATCCTCACCGAAATGCATATGGACGAGGCGACGATCGCGGTCGCCCTGCTGCACGACACCATTGAGGACACCACGGCGACGCGGGCGGAGATCGACGATCTGTTCGGCCCCGAAATGGGCAAGCTGGTGGAGGGCCTGACCAAGCTGAAGAAGCTTGACCTCGTATCGAAGAAGGCCGAGCAGGCGGAAAACCTGAGAAAGCTTCTGCTGGCGATTTCGGAAGATGTCCGCGTGCTTCTTGTCAAGCTCGCCGACCGCCTGCACAACATGCGCACCCTCGACCATATGCCGGAGGCCAAGCGCCTGCGCATCGCCGAGGAGACGATGGACATCTATGCGCCGCTGGCCGGGCGCATGGGTATGCAAGGCATGCGCGAGGAGCTGGAGGAGATCGCCTTCCGCTTCATCAATCCTGAAGCCTATCGCGCCGTCACTGCACGGCTTGTCGAAATCTTCGAGCGCAACAAGGGGGTGCTGACGGACATTGAAAAGGCGCTGTCCACGCTGTTCGAGAAGCATGCGATCAACGCCAGCGTTAAGAGCCGCCAGAAGAAGCCGTGGTCGGTCTTTCGCAAGATGGAGGCGAAGGCGCTGTCCTTTGAGCAGCTGTCCGACATTTTCGGCTTCCGCGTCGTCGTCGATACGGTCGAGGACTGCTACCGGGCGCTTGGCGCCATCCACACCGCGTGGTCGATGGTGCCGGGCCGCTTCAAGGATTACATCTCGACGCCGAAGCAGAATGACTACCGATCGATCCACACCACCATCGTCGGGCCGTCGCGCCAGCGCGTCGAACTGCAAATCCGCACCCGAGAGATGAACAAGATTGCCGAATACGGCGTTGCCGCCCATTCGATCTACAAGGATACCGGCGGCAAGACGAACGGTGCCGCCCACGCGATCTCGAAAGAGACCAACGCCTACGCCTGGCTGCGGCGCACCATCGAGCAGCTTGCCGAGGGCGACAATCCGGAAGACTTTCTCGAAAACACCAAGCTGGAACTGTTCCAGGACCAGGTGTTCTGCTTCACCCCGAAAGGCATGCTGATTGCGCTGCCGCGCGGCGCGACACCGATCGACTTTGCCTATGCGGTGCACACCGATGTCGGCGATACCTGCGTCGGTGCCAAGGTCAACGGCCGCATCATGCCGCTGATGACGGAGCTGAAGAACGGCGACGAGGTCGAAATCATCCGCTCCAAGGCGCAGGTGCCGCCGGCGGCGTGGGAATCGGTCGTCGTCACCGGCAAGGCGCGCTCGGCCATCCGCCGCGCCACCAAGAACGCCATCCGCAAGCAGTATTCGGGTCTCGGCATCCGCATCCTGGAACGCGCCTTCGAGCGCGCCGGCAAGACTTTCACCAAGGAGAGCCTGAAGCAGGTGCTGCACCGGCTGGCGCGCAAGGACATCGAGGATGTGCTGGCCTCAGTCGGGCGGGGCGAGCTTGCCTCCGCCGACGTCATGAAGGCGGTATTCCCCGACTACAAGGACGAGCGCGTCACCACGGCCGCACCCAAGCCGCGCGAGGAGGGCTGGTCGAAGATCCGCAATGCCGCCGGCATGCTGTTCCAGATTCCGGGCCGCGCCGCGCGCAAGGACAAGGATCAGCCGCGCGACGGCGCCGTGCCGATCCGCGGCGTGCGTGGCGACTTGCCGGTGCGTTTCGCGCCGGAAGGGGCAGTGCCTGGCGACCGCATCGTCGGCATCGTCCAGCCGGGCACCGGCATCACCATCTATCCGATCCAGTCGCCGGCGTTGCAGGCTTTCGACGACCAGCCCGAGCGCTGGATCGACGTGCGCTGGGACATTGACGAGCGCACCAAGGAGCGCTTTCCGGCGCGCGTCTCGGTCACCGCCATCAATGCGCCGGGTTCGCTCGCCGATATCGCCCAGGTGGTTGCGTCGAACGACGCCAACATTCACACGCTGTCGATGGTTCGCACCGCGCCCGACTTCAC
The DNA here is from genome assembly GCF_040321735.1 of Mesorhizobium sp. M0293. Classification (NCBI taxonomy): domain Bacteria; kingdom Pseudomonadati; phylum Pseudomonadota; class Alphaproteobacteria; order Hyphomicrobiales; family Phyllobacteriaceae; genus Mesorhizobium; species Mesorhizobium sp. M0293. The sequence continues at coordinate 43,359 of NZ_JAMYSA010000008.1, read as the reverse complement.
CGAAATGCTGATCGATCTCGAAGTCTGGGATCTGAAGCACCTCAACCGGCTGCTGTCGCAGCTCAAGGACAATTCGAGCGTCAGCGATGCACGGCGTGTGAACGGGTGAATAGTGAATAGTGAATAGTGAATAGTGAATAGTGAATAGTGAATAGTGAATAGTGAAAGAAGGTGCTCACTACCATTCACCATTCACCATTCACCATTCACCATTCACCATGGTCATGGAGAAAACAATGAACACTGATGAAGTGCTGGGCATTTTCCGTGAGGCCGGTGCTGTTCTAGAAGGGCATTTCATTTTAACCTCGGGCCTGCGCAGTCCGGTCTTCCTGCAGAAGGCGCGCGTGTTCATGCATGCCGACAAGACCGAGCGTCTGTGCAAGGCGCTGGCCGAGAAGATCCGCGCTGGCGTGCCCGGCAAGATCGACTACGTCGTCGGCCCGGCGATCGGCGGGCTGATCCCGGCTTACGAGACCTCGCGCCATCTCGGCGTGCCGGCGATCTGGGTCGAGCGGGAAGGGGGCGAGTTCCGGCTGCGCCGTTTCGAGATCGCCAGGGGCGCGCGTGTCGTCATCGTCGAGGACATCGTCACCACCGGCCTGTCGATCCGCGAGACCATCGAGTGCCTGCGCGAGCTTGGCGCCGAAGTGGCTGCCGCCGCCTGCATCATCGACCGTTCGGCGGGCAAGACTGATGTCGGCGTGCCGCTGATCGCACTCGCCGAATATGAGGTTCCGGCCTATCCGGCCGACCGGCTGCCGCCGGAGCTGGCCGCCATCCCGGCGATCAAGCCCGGCAGCCGCAACATCTGACGGGGAGGCGGTGATGATCGCCGGCATCGATCATTTCGTGCTGACGGTCGCTTCGCTGGAAGTGACCTGCGCTTTTTATCAGCGCGTGCTGGGCTTTGAACGCATCGATACGCCGGGCCGGCCGACGGCGCTGGCTTTCGGCAATCAGAAGATCAACGTGCATGAGATCGGCCGCACCTTCGAACCGAAGGCGAAGGTACCAACGCCCGGCTCGGGCGACTTCTGCCTGGTCACCGACCGGCCGCTGGACGAAGTCAGCACCCGTCTCGCGACTAACGGTGTGGCGGTGGAACTCGGTCCGGTCGAACGTGTCGGCGCCCGTGGCCCGATGATGTCGATCTATTTTCGCGACCCGGACGGCAATCTCGTCGAGGTCAGCGAATACGAACGCGGCAAGACCTGAAGGTCTGATCTCGAATGGCAACAAGTTTCAATCCACCCGGGATCTGGCAGCCTTTCGGTGCATTTTCGATGCTGAAAATCCAGGGGTCAGGTCAGATCGTTCATCTCAAGGGACAGGTTTCTCTCGACAGAGAGGGCCAGATCGTTGGCAAGAACGACATGCGCGCTCAGGTCCGTAAGACATTGGAAAACATTCAAGCGATTCTCGTATCCGTCGGTGGCACGATGGCCGACATCGTCTCTTTGACCCAGCATGCCACCGATATAGATCAGTTCTTGGCCGCGGCTGACATTCGCAAGCAGTTTTTCGCCGAACCGTTTCCGGTCACCACCACCGTGCAGGTGGTACGCCTCTATCACCCTGACTTGCTGATCGAGATCACGGCGATTGCGGAAATTCCTCGCGACCGGTTCAGGCAGCCGTAGAACATTCACAATCTGCGGGATGGTTACGTGGCCTTCCTCAAATCCGCCGTGATTGTACTATGTTGGGCAGCCCAACGCCGATCTCGAGTGCCGCAAGCGACCCAGCGCCGCCAGCCCGTCGGTTGTTCTTCGGCCGGCCCGTCGCTATATCAAAGTCGTTGTTGCCTTTAGGCGACCGTAAAGCGCAGGATATGGCTGTCGTACCCCGGCTTGGAATGGCTGGGGTAGTGGTGTTGGTGAACCAGGAATTGGACCAGAGTGCTTTTTCGACGCCGCAAGCCTGATGGCCTTTTCGACCGGGTGCGCACCTATCTTTGGCCGCGCCGCTCGTTTTCACGCTCGCTTCAATATTTTTCCAAGCGCATCCTGCGGCTGAAGGCCACACCGCATGCGGTGGCGGCCGGCGTCGCTGCCGGTGTCTTTGCTTCGTTCTTTCCCGTCGGTTTCCATTTCATCATCGCTGCCGTCCTGTGCTGGGTGATCGCCGGCAATCTGGTGGCGGCGGCGCTTGGCGCGGTGTTCTTTGGCAATCCACTGACATTTCCGCTGCTATGGGGTGCCTCCTGGGAAACAGGCAAGCTCATCCTGCATGACCGCCTGCCGCAGCACGGCCCGCCGGCACATCTGGGCGAAATGCTGCACAACCTGTCCTTTGCGCAATTGTGGAAACCTATCCTTGAGCCGATGCTGATCGGAGCGGTGCCGCTCGGACTGGTCTTCGGGCTCTTGTTTTACGCCATCACGCGATGGGGCATGAACGCTTTCCGCGAGCAGCGGCGCAAGCGCCTGGCCGAGCGCGCAAGCCGGCATCAGCAATCGTCTCATCCCAGCGCAAGCATCGGTTCCGCCGCACGATGATCATCGGCATCGGCAGCGACCTGATCGATATCAGACGCATCGAGAGGTCGCTGGAGCGTCACGGTCAGCGTTTCATCCAGAGAATCTACACCGACGTCGAACAGGCCCGCTCCGAGAACCGCCGGGCGCGTGCGGCGTCCTACGCCAAGCGCTTCGCTGCCAAGGAGGCCTGCGCCAAGGCGCTGGGCACCGGTCTGGCGCAGGGCGTGTTCTGGCGCGACATGGGTGTCGTCAACCTGCCCAGCGGTGCGCCGACCATGGCGCTGACCGGAGGGGCACAGGCGCGGCTGGCCAAAATCCTGCCAAAGGGCCATCGGGTGGCGATCCACCTCACCATCACGGACGATTTCCCGCTCGCTCAAGCCTTTGTGATCATCGAGGCGTTGCCCGTCGAAGAAGCGCCACATTGATTGCATCTGACGACCGGCATTGACGTTGCCCAGCGCGCGCCGAGACTCTATACCATCCAACGCACAATCGAGGACGACATGAGCGTGGCTGAAAAAACTGAGAAGAAATCCGGCGGCCTTGGCGAGACCGTCAGCGTCATCGTCCAGGCGCTTTTGCTCGCCCTGGTCATCCGCACGCTCTTGTTCCAACCCTTTTCGATCCCATCGGGATCGATGCGGCCGACGCTTCTGGAGGGCGACTATTTGTTCGTCACCAAATGGTCCTACGGCTATTCGCGCTATTCGCTGCCCTTCGGCCCCGACATTTTTTCGGGCCGCATCTGGGGCTCCGAGCCCAAGCGCGGCGACGTGGTGGTGTTCAAGTTCCCGCCTGATCCGTCCATCGACTACATCAAGCGCGTGGTCGGCCTGCCGGGCGACAAGATCCAGGTCAAGGACGGCCAGCTGTTCATCAACGGCGTCGGCGTGCCGCGCGTGAAAACTGGCCAGATCGACAATCCTGACATCACCGAGGAATCGCGACCTATCGACGTCTATCGCGAGACCTTGCCCAACGGCGTCAGCTACGACACGCTCGACCTGAATTCGAACTCGATCGGCGACAACACGCGCGAATTCGACGTGCCGCCTGGCCATTATTTCATGATGGGCGACAACAGGGACAATTCCGCCGACAGCCGTTTCACCGTCGGCTACGTCCCCGAGGAAAATCTGGTTGGCCGCGCCAATCTTGTTTTCTTCTCGATCGCCGGCAAGGCGAGCCCGCTCGAAATCTGGAAGTGGCCGTCGCTGATGCGTGCTTCGCGCCTGTTCCACTTCGTCAATTGATGGCTTTGAAGCGCCCGACAGGCGAAACACTGGCCGGTTTGGTGAAGGCCAAGACCGGCCATGTCTTCCAAGACATCCGCTTGCTCGAAACCGCCTTGACGCATTCCAGTGCGGTCAAGGCGGCAAGCAACAATCAGCGTCTCGAATTCCTTGGCGACCGCGTGCTCGGGCTTGTCGTCGCCGATATGCTTTTTGAAAAGTTCCCTGACGCGCCGGAGGGTGAAATCGCGCCACGCTTCAATGCGCTGGTCGATGCGAAGACATGCTCCGAGATCGGCATCGAAATGCAGTTGGAGGATCTGGTCCGGGCCGACGCTGCCTTGAAGATGCGGTCGCGTGGCTCGGGCGGAAACTATCTGGCGGATGCGGTCGAAGCTCTGATCGCGGCGGTTTACGTCGATGGTGGCATCGACGCCGCGCGGCGCTTCGTCCTGCGTTATTGGGAACCGCGCTCGCGGACGGTCGTGGCAAAGCCGCTCAATCCGAAATCCGATTTGCAGGAATGGATTGCCAAGACCAGCGATGCGCGCCCCGAATATGTAATCGAAAAGCGCGAAGGGCCGGACCATCAGCCTATCTTCACGGTTTCCTTGCAGGTCCGCGGCTTTGCGCCGATAAGCGGCACCGGCGGCTCGCGCAGGGCCGCCGAAGAAGCGGCGGCTTCGGCATTTCTTTTGCGCGAAGGCGTCTGGGCCACCGCACCGGCCCAAAAAACGGAGGGCGCGCGGCGCTCTAATGAAGGGAGCGCGGCATGACCGCCACCGAAGAACCGGCAACGGAAGCTGCCCCCACGCATTCCGGCTTCGTCGCGCTGATCGGCGCGCCCAATGCGGGCAAGTCGACGCTGGTCAACCAGTTGGTCGGCGCCAAGGTGTCGATCGTCACTCACAAGGTGCAGACGACCCGCGCCATCGTGCGCGGCATCGCCACGCATGACAATGCGCAGATCGTTTTCGTCGACACGCCTGGCATTTTCAAGCCGAGGCGGCGGCTCGATACGGCGATGGTAACCACCGCCTGGGGCGGCGCCAAGGACGCCGATATCGTGCTGCTTCTGATCGATGCCGAGCGCGGCATCAGGGGCGACGCCGACGCCATCCTCGAACGGCTAAAGGATGTGCGCCAGCCGATGGTGCTGATCCTCAACAAGGTCGACCGCGTCAAGCACGAGGCGCTGCTGGCCTTGTCGGCGGCAGCGAACGAAAGGGTGCCGTTCAAGCGCACCTTCATGGTTTCGGCGCTCACCGGTTCCGGTTGCAAGGACGTGCTCGACTATCTCGCTGAAACGCTACCCGTCGGTCCCTGGTACTATCCCGAGGACCAGATTTCGGACCTGCCGATGCGCCAGCTGGCCGCCGAGATCACCCGCGAAAAACTTTATCTCAGGCTGCATCAGGAACTGCCCTATTCCTCGCATATCGAAACCGAGAAATGGGAAGAGAAGCCGGACGGCTCGGTGCGCATCGACCAGACCATCTATGTCGAGCGCGACAGCCAGAAGAAGATCGTGCTTGGCCACAAGGGCGAAACCATCCGCGCCATCGGCCAGGCGGCGCGCATGGAAATAGCCGGCATTCTCGAACAAAAGGTGCACCTGTTCCTGTTCGTCAAGGTGCGCGAGAACTGGGGCGACGACCCCGAGCGCTACCGCGAGATGGGGCTCGAGTTTCCGCGCTAAAGCAGGATCCCGAGCCGAAGGTCCGCGCAGCGAAAAGCGGAACCGGTTTTCGGAAAAGACCATGCTCAACAAATCCGCTCCCGATCCATGGACAGCAAGCTGAACATCGACACAGCGCTTGTCAGCCGATTGATCGCCACGCAATTCCCCCGCTGGAAGGATCTTGCGGTCAGGCCGGTCGAGTTTGGCGGCTGGGACAACAGGACCTTTCATCTCGGTGACGAGATGACCGTGCGGTTGCCGAGCGCCGCGGCCTATTCCCTACAAGTGGAAAAGGAGCATCGCTGGCTGCCAAGGCTGGCGGCTCTGTTGCCGCTGCCGATCCCCGTGCCGCTGGCGATGGGAGTTCCGGCTGAAAACTATCCCTGGCATTGGTCCGTCTACCGCTGGATCGAAGGCGAGACGGCAAAGCGCGAGCGTATCGCCGGCCTGTCGCAATTCGCGGCGGATTTGGCCGCGTTCCTGGTTGACTTGCAGCGTATCGATCCCACCGGCGGACCGGCGCCGGGACAGCACAACTTCTTTCGCGGCGGACCGCTCAGCGTCTACGATGGCGAAACCCGGGAGGCGATCGCCGCCCTCGACGGCAAGATCGATACCGACGCCGCAAGTGCGGTGTGGGAAGCAGCGCTTGCCGCGACATGGCACGGTGCGCCGGTCTGGTTCCACGGTGACGTCAGTTGGGGAAACCTGCTGGTCAGGCAAGGCCGGCTGAGCGCGGTGATCGACTTCGGAACTTCGGGCATCGGTGATCCCGCCTGCGATCTGGCGATTGCATGGACGCTGTTCGAAGGCAAAAGCCGGGAGATGTTTCGCGCTGGTCTTTCGGCTGACGAGGCCATGTGGGCACGGGGTCGTGGCTGGACGCTGTGGAAGGCGCTGATCACGATGGCCGGACACATCGGCGTGAATCCCGTCGAGGTTGAAAAATCCCGACATGTAATCGATGAAGTGCTTGTCGATCACGCTCAGCGGGCTTGAGGCGCCTGGTCGATGCGGCCAAAAACCCCGAGCGGTTTCTGAAAGATTTCGGATAGCTCCATAGGGCATATTGTTCGGCGGCCTCGCCGTTGCGGGCACGATCTGCCTCCATTCGCGCAGCCAACTCACATAGATCGTCTTCGGCGCTTGGCCGCTGTCACAATCGGCAACGCGACAGCGCTTTGGGAGTTTCGATCGCCTCGGCAAAATGGCGGTTGGCCTGGCGGGCACCATCGATGCTTCATCACGACGATAGAGCGCGATCATTCAGATGAATGTCATCTGGCGATGGAGAGCAGCGGCAGGAATCAGTTCGATTTCCACGAAAACGAGGTAGATATTGCGAATTTGACCGCCATAGCGGAAATTTGATGCGTTGAAGTATAATTAGCCGCGAAAGAATCCGCGTATATATTGAATATATGACGTTGTGCCGATTGTGCCATTCGCAGCGTGCATAAGTGTTATTTGTGCAACACAGCGTTATTCTGTTATCTGAATCGGAGTTATTTCAAAAATCGTCATTGAAGGCGGAAGACCGATGGGTATGTTCGCGACCGAAAAGGGGGAGCGGTGCGAGCCCTTTTCACTGTGGGGGTGAGGCGGGAAAACATTGCCGCCAGCCACAAATCCGAAGCCATTTTAAAACTATGACTGGAGAGGTCAGCAAATGAATATCAAGAGCCTCCTTCTCGGCTCAGCCGCGGCACTGATCGCGGTGTCCGGCGCTCGTGCCGCGGACGCTGTCGTCGTCGCCGAACCGGAACCGGCCGAATACGTCAAGATCTGCGACGTCTACGGCGCTGGCTACTTCTACATTCCGGGCACCGAGACCTGCCTGCGCATCGGCGGCTACATCCGCTATGACGCCAGCTTCGGCGACGGCAATCGCGTGCTGGACGGCACCAAAGCCATCGATTCCCAGGATGGCGGCATCAACGATACCTGGAACAAGAACGCGCGCTTCACGCTGAAGACCTGGACGGGCCAGGAAACCGAACTCGGCACGTTGAAGACCTACACCGAGACGCGCTTCAACTTCGGTAGCGTTACCACGGCCAAGGGCGCAGATGGCTTCGCGATCGACAGCGAAGCCGGCAACAAGGCTGCCGATCTGCATTTCGCCTGGATCCAGCTTGGCGGGTTGCGCGTCGGCAAGGACGAAACGGCCTATGACTCCTTTATCGGTTATGCCGGCAACGTCGTCCAGGACACGATCATTCCTTACGGCCTCAAGGACACCAACCTGATCAGCTACTACTTCGATGCCGGCAACGGCTTCTCGGCGGTGGCCTCGCTCGAAGAAGGTTCGGGCGCCGAGACCATCGACAGCTACGTTCCGCATGTCGTGGGCGGTGTAAAGTACAAGGGCGACTGGGGTGCGGTCACCGCGGTCGGCGCTTACAACAGCAACTGGGAAGAATGGGCTGGCAAGGCTCGCCTCGACATCAAGGCGACCTCGGATCTGACCCTGTTCGCCATGGTGGGCTACGGCACCGACGATAACAAGGCGACCAACTTCTACAAGCCATGGACTGGCAACTTCGCCGTCTGGGGCGGCGGCACCTACACCGTCAACAAGAAGGTCCAGCTCAACGCCCAGGTCTCCTACACCGACTTCCAGGACTTCGCGGTTGCCGCGAACGTCGCCTACACCATCGTCCCCGGCTACACGATCACGGCCGAAGTCGATTATTTCAAAAATTTCGACGACAAGTTCGAGGATGGCGTCGGCGGCATCGTTCGCTTCCAGCGCTCGTTCTAACGGATCGACCGACCTTACCAAACCACCCGCAGCACATCGCTGCGGGTGGTTTTTGTATGCTGATGTGAGATGTCGGCTTTCCGGGCGCCAAACCCAACCCTTGATTTCGCCATCCAACAGGTGAAATGCTCTTGGCATGGAATGGCGCGACGAGGGAATCATTCTCGGCACCCGCAAGCATGGCGAAACCAGCGCCATTCTCGAGGTGATGACACGCGCGCATGGCCGTCATCTCGGCCTTGTTCGTGGCGGCCGTTCGCGCAAACAGCAGCCCGTGCTCCAGCCCGGCAATCGCGTCGACCTGTTATGGCGGGCGCGGCTTGACGAGCATCTCGGCACGTTCCAGGCCGAGGCGATCGAGATGAATGCCGCCCGGCTGATGGACAGCGCCGTCGCCGTCTATGGACTGCAGACCATGGCGGCGCATTTGCGCTTGTTGCCCGAGCGCGACGCGCATGAAGGTCTCTACCAAACGCTTGCCGTGATGATCGCCCATCTCGACGATGCCGATGCGGCCGGCGAACTGGTGGCGCGATTCGAGCTTCTGGTGCTGGACGAACTCGGCTTTGGTCTCGATCTCACTCAATGCGCCGCCACCGGCACGCGCAAGGACCTGGCCTATGTCTCGCCGAAGTCGGGTCGCGCGGTATCGCGCGAAGCAGGCTTGCCATGGCGCGACAAGATGCTGGCCTTGCCGGCCTTTCTGCAGCGCGGCTCCGGCCTGCGCGCCGATCCGGCAGCGGTCGACGATGCCTTCCGGCTGACCGGTTTCTTCTTAACCCGCCACGTCTATGAGCCGCGCGGCATAGAGCCGCCCGACGCTCGCGCCGGCTTCCTCGCCGCATTGCGCAAACACGACGCGCGCGGCAAGGCCATTGTCGGCGAGGACGCTGCCAGAGAAATCATCACATGAGCGAGGTCGAACTTTATCCGGGCCGGGTCTCGCCGCTCGGCCTCGGCACCATTCCGCATGCCGATATCCTGAAATACAGCGGCTTGGAGCTGCTGCAGCGCATCATCGACGGCAAGTATCCGGCGCCGCCGATCTCTTTCCAGCTCAGCTTCGCGCTGACTGAAGTGTCGGAAGGCCGTGCCGTGTTCCGCGGCGTGCCCAATGAGCGCCACCTCAACCCGCTGGGCGGCGTGCATGGCGGCTGGGCGGCGACGCTACTCGATTCGGCACTGGCCTGCGCCGTGCAGACGCTGCTCGTCAGGGGTGAGGCCTATACGACGGCCGAGTTCAAGGTGAATTTAACGCGGCCCATCACACCGAAAACCGGCGAGGTGGTCTGCGAGGGCAAAGTCGTCCACAAAGGCCGCACGTTGGCCGTCTCGGAAGCTACGTTGAAGGATGCCGGCGGCAAGCTGCTGGCTTTCGGCACCGAAACATGCTCGATCTTTCCAGCGGCCAATCTGGCGGCACGTTGAGTTTTGCGGCCGTTTGGCCGCCGCATTTGAGTGTCAGTGAGACTGAACGTCAGTGAAAACTGGCCTGGTTTGGGGGAACCGCCATGTTTGAAAGCCTGATCGGCCTTGTCGCCATCATCGCCTTGTTCGTCATCATTTCGCGTCAGCAAAGCCGCATTGGCCTTATCGAGCGCGAGCTTGGCGCGCTGCGCAGCCTGGTTCTTTCCGGCGCCGTGCCGCCCGCGGCCAAGCCGTCCGAACAGGCCGCGCCCGATAGTGCGCCCGCTGATGTGGCTCCGGCCGCTGTGGCAGCGGCCGACATTCCCTCGCCCGTGATAAGCGAGCCGGTCTCCGCACAGGCGCCAGCTATGGAAGCGGAAGCCTCGACTGGTGAGGTCGTGTCCGGGCCATGGACGCCAAGCGAGGCGGCGCCGAAGGCAGCGGAACCCGCCGTAGCGGCGAAAGCCGCGCGCCAGTCGGATGTCGAAACCGCGCTTGGCATCCGCTGGGCGGTCTGGGTCGGCGGCATCGCCCTGGCGCTGGGCGGCCTGTTCCTGATCCGCTACACCATCGAGGCCGGCATTTTCGGTCCGGGCGTGCGGCTGACCATGGCTGGGGTGCTCGGCCTTGTGCTGGTCGCCGGCGGCGAATTCATCCGCCGCACCGGCTTCAAGGTGCCGGTGCAAGACGCTGCCGGCGCCTATATTCCAGCGATCCTGACGGCTGCCGGTGCCTTCATCCTGTTCGGCACCGTCTATGCCGCGCATGGCATTTACGGCTTCATCGGCCCGGCACTTGCCTTCACGCTGCTCGGCGCCATCGGCGTGGCGACGATCGCAGCCGCCCTTGTCCATGGTCAGGCGCTGGCCGGCATCGGCCTCGTCGGCGCCATGGTGACGCCGGTGCTGGTCGCCTCGCAGGCGCCCAATCCCTGGGCGCTGTTCGGTTATCTCGTGATCGTGCTCACCGCCACCGGCATCATCGCCCGCATGCGCGACTGGAAGGCGCTGATGGCGGCTGCCTTTTTCGGCACCGGTGCCTGGACCATCCTCTACATGACCGATGCACCGGGGGCGAACCTCTCCGCCATCCTGTTCATCGACGCCGTCACGCTCGCCGTGCTTGCTTTTGTCTGGCTCGCTCGCCGTGGCGATGAAGCCGGCCCAGCCACGGTTTTCGATTGGCCGTCCATCGTGCCTGGGCTGTTCGTCGCATTCTCGGCGCTGGGCCTGTCGGTCGACCCGGTCTTCGCCGCCGCCGGCTATGCCTTGCAGGGCGCGGTGGTGATAGCCGCGATGGTGGCCGTCGCGCTCTATCGCCGGCTGGCGCTGCCGCTGCTTTATGCAGCCGGACTGGTCACGGTGCTGATCTATCTCGGCATCATCCCGCCAACGTTGATCGCTTCCGATTTTTCGGGCGGTGCCCTGGGCGTCGATGGACTGCCCGTGGCCACGTCCAATGCGCTGACATTGCGCATCGGCATCGCACTTGGCCTGGTCTTCATCGGCGCCGGCTTCTGGGCCGCGCGCAGGTCCGCCGGCGAGACGCAGATCCGCGCGGCCTCATGGGCAGCGTGGGGCGTCATCGTCCCGCTGGTCATCCTGCTGGCACTCTGGTTCACCTTCGGCAATCTCGACCTTGACTTTGTCTACGCCGCCGTCGCGGCATTGCTGGTCGTGGTTTTCGCCGCTGGCGGCGAGTGGATCGCGCGGGCCGAAGAACCGCCGCTCAAGGGCGGCGTCGCGGTGTCGTTTGCCTTGGGCGGTGCGGCCGTCGCCGGCCTGCTGCTAATGCATATGGCTTTCGATTCCGGCTGGACCACCATCCTGCTCGGTGCGGCGGCCATCGTGCCGGCGCTGGCCACGCGCTGGCGCTCCTATCCGGTGCTCGGCTGGATTTCGGTCGGCGCGGTGATCGCCGTGCTTGGCCGCGTCGCCTTCGACCCGACCATCGTCGGTGCGGAGTTCCTCTCCACGACACCGGTGTTCAACTGGCTGTTGCCGGGCTACGGTGTGCCGGCCCTGGCCTTCGGCTTCGCCGCCTGGCAACTCGCGCGCACCACCCCCACACCACCAATGGCTGGCAATGGCCGGCCGCGCCTCGCCATGGAAGCGGCGGCGGCACTGTTTGCGCTGCTCACGCTCGCCATGCTGGTGCGCCATGCCATGCATGGCGGCGTCATCGACACGGGTGCCATGACGCTGGCTGAACAGGCGATCTACACGCTGATCGCCATCGGCGCCGGCGCCATCCTGGTCGCCATCGATATGCGTTCGCCAAGCTCGGTGCTGCGCTATGGTTCGATGGCCGCCGGTGTGATCTCGGTCGCCTTCATCGTTGTCCGGCATTTCGTGGTGCTGAACCCTTTATTCACAGACGAATCAACAGGCCGGATCCCGGTGTTCAACCTGTTGTTCCTCGCCTATCTCTTGCCGGCGGTCGCCGCCGGCGGGCTAGCGCTCTATGCCAGGGACAAGCGGCCGAAATGGTATGCGCAGATGCTGGCCGTGGTGGCGGCCGTGCTTGCCCTGGCCTATGCCACACTGTCGGTCAGGCGGCTGTTCAAGGGCGAGTTCATCGGCTTGTGGAGCGGGCTCGGCCAGTTGGAGACCTACACATATTCGGCGCTCTGGCTGATCATCGGCGTCGCGCTGCTCACCGCCGGCGTCTGGCTGAAGTCGCAGGTGCTGCGCATTGCCTCCGCCGCGCTGATCGCGATCGCCGTGCTGAAGGTCTTCATCTTCGACATGTCGGAGCTGGAAGGCGTGCTCAGGGCACTGTCCTTCATCGGCCTCGGTGCGGTGTTGATCGGCATCGGTCTGTTCTACCAGCGGCTTTTGACGCGGGCGGCTAAGTCCGAGATTGGGTAGGTTCAAGCCAGGTCGGTCTGCGAAAAATCGTTGCCCTTGTAGAGCAGCGGTATCCGGTGAGCCTTAGCACACGCGTAACTGAAGCAATCTCCGAAATTCAGCTTGGCGGGATGGCCCAAATATCGACCATAGTCGCGGGCGGCTTTGATGGCGAGTTCGCGGATGCGTGCATCTATTGGTATCTCTACAGCCCTAAGCTCGGCCAGGAAGCCTACAACGATCGTTTGGCACCGATCGATTAAGACTGCTGGTGTCAGGGCTTGGTCGCCGTTTTCCGCCAGGGATGTACTGCGGGCTATCCCAACGATCGCTTCGAATGCGGAGCTCGGAGAAAAATAGAGCTTGTCGGCACTTTCAGCTTTTTTTAGCAGACTGTCCGCATCTGCCTCCTGCAGGAGGATCGCGATGATAGCCGAAGCATCAAGGAACATCAGGTTCTCCCCATCCTTCGTCCATGAATTTTTTCATGTCGAAGTTCGGGTCACGAGGACCAAGTGCGCTTGCAGCGTCCTGAAACTTCTTGATGCGCTCACTCAATGGAAGGACGGCGTTCGTCCGTTCAAGCTCGCGCTTGAGAGCAATCCGGACCGCTTCCGTCTTTGTCGGCGCCTTGATCGCAGACTGTAACTGGCGAGCCAGCGCGTCGACCTCGTCATCACGGATGTAAAGAGACATACTCGGGTTCCTCGTCAGAGGTATATCTTAAATTGAATATACGGAATATACGATTTTGAATATACATTCTCCCGGGCGGATTTTCAATTCTGCCGGACGCGTTTTCGTCTATCGTGCGGAAAAGACGAGATACCCTCTCCGTTTTCTGCCGGGGAATAAAACGGTCGGTCATGTCGTTATCTCATTGCTTGGGTGACCGGGGCGGCGGACCGCTTCGCGCTGGCCGCTTGCGCCGCGCCGAGAAGACGCGTTCAATCGAGATCAACAAGGCGACCCCAGAAACAGCGGTCATGGACGAAAAGAAGGCTGCAATCCTTGGCGAAATACCGCGCCTGCGCCGCTACGCACGCTCGCTTTTGCGCGACGGCGACGCTGCCGACGACCTCGTCCAGGATTGCCTCGAGCGGGCGCTTGTGCGGCTCGACAATTGGCAGACAGGAGAAAGCCCCCGGAGGTGGCTGTTTACGATCATGCATCATTTGTTCATCGACCAGATGCGCAAGGTGAACCGTCGCGGCGAAGCGGCGATGCTGCCGTTGGAAGCCGGCGAGGCCGTTGCCCAGCCGGCCGAGCAGATGGAGAGCATCGCCTCGCGCGAGATCATCGACGCGTTGCAGGCGATCAGCCCCGACCGCCGCGCAGCCCTTGTCATGGTTGCCATCGAAGGTTTTTCCTATGCCGAAGCCGCCAACATTCTAGGCGTGCCTGCCGGCACGCTGATGTCGCGCATTGCGCGCGGGCGCGAGGAATTGCGCGGGTTGCTGGACGACACAGCGCGGCGCCGTGCGATAAGGATCGTCGAGAAATGATCCGTCGTGACTTCTCCGAACGTGACATCCACATGGCGCTCGATGGCGAGTTGCCCAGCGACGAGCGCGCCGCTTACGATGCCTGGCTCGACGCCAATCCCGAGATGAAGGCCAAGAGCGCTCGCTTCACTGCCGATCGGACGGCGTTGCGGACCGCCTTCGCCGGCGTGTTGGACGAACCCGTGCCGGCGCGGTTGCGCAAGGTCGTGCTTGGCGAGCCATCGGCCAGGGCAGCTATGCCACGCTCACGCTGGTGGTTTGCCGCTGCAGCTGCAGTGCTTCTGGTCGCCGGCGGGCTTGGCGGTTACCTTGCCGGCATCGACGGCATCGGGCAGGAAGACCCTGCGGAAGATCGGCTGGCCGAGCAGGCAATCGCGGCCCATGTCATCTTTGCCGCCGAAAAGCGGCATGCGGTCGAAGTGCCGGCCAGCGACAAGGACCATCTGCAAACCTGGCTGTCCAACCGGGTCGGGCTGAAGCTGGTGGCGCCGGACCTGACCGCGAACGGTTTCCAGTTGATCGGCGGCCGGCTGTTGCCGGCGGGCGAGAGCAAGGCCGCCATGCTGCTATACGAGGACGGCAATGGACAGCGCATATCTCTCTACGTCACGGCGGAATCGGCGGAAAATGCCAAGGGAACCTATGCATCGGCGCAAGACGGTCCCCGGGCCGTCTACTGGCTGGACAAGGGCTATGGCTGCGCCGTCGTCGGCTCGCTGCCGCGCGAGCAATTGGCCGTTGTGGCAAAGAGCGCCTATGGCCAGCTTTTGGCCGGCCTGGCCGGTTGAACAGCCGCCGCTTTTGATGGCAACACCGATCTATATTGGTGATCTGGTTCAACGCGTTTTTACATCGCCGACTGCCGTCGAATCTGTCACAATTCGGCCCTATTCGAGGTGCGATAGCGCTTTCTGGCCGTCAGTATTTCGGCTGATGTCTTGAACGTTTTCGAGTAGGGCATTTCCCCACCAATCGAGGTTTTCTCAAGCCGCATGCCTGCCGAGATCCGCACGGCCCGCGCATCTGACGTCGATGACCTCGCCGCCATCGAGAAAGCTGTTTTCTCAAGCGACCGCATTTCCCGTCGCTCCTTCCGCCTGTTCATCGAGCGCGAAACCGCCGAGACACTGGTCGCGGAAGTCGATGGCCGCCTGGCCGGCTATGCGATCGTGCTGTTTCGCAAGGGCAGTGGCGTGGCGCGCCTCTACTCGATCGCTACCAGTCCGTTTTTCGGTGGGCTGGGTGTTGGCCGCGTGCTGCTCGGATCCGCCGAAGACGCCGCCTTCGAGCATGACCGCATGATGCTGCGTCTCGAGGTGCGCGAGGACAACAGCCGCGCGATCCGGATCTACGAACAGGCCGGCTATCGCAAGATCGGCCGCGAACCCGGCTACTATGAGGATGGCGAGACGGCACTGCGCTATGAAAAAACCCTGCGCGGCGACATTCCGATCGGCACCAAGGTGCCGTTCTATCAGCAGACCTGCGAATTCACCTGCGGCCCGTGCTGCCTGATGATGGCCATGGCCAATTTCGATCGTGGCTTCGTGCCGGATCCGATCATGGAAATCCGCCTGTGGCGTGAGGCGACGACCGTCTTCATGATGTCGGGCCCCGGTGGTTGCGAACCGTTCGGTCTCGCTGTCTCGGGGTACGAAAGCGGGCTTGCGGCGGAGATCTACGTTTCCTTCTACGGCGCGCTGTTCCTGCAATCGGTGCGCAGCGAGGACAAGCGCCGGGTGATGGAACTGGCCCAGGTCGACTTTCGCCGGCGCGCGGAACTTTACGGCATCCCGGTGAATTACCGTGCATTCACCATCGACGATATCAGGGCCGCGATCGCTCAGGGGAAACTGGTGCTGGTGCTGATCAGCGGCTTCCTGATGTTCGGCAAGAAGGTGCCGCATTGGGTGCTGGCGATCGGCGATGACGGCGACCATATCCTGATCCACGATCCTTGGGTCGAGGACGAAAGGCAGGAGACCATCCTTGATGCCGCCAACATTCCCGTGCCTTACGGCATCTTCATGAACATGGCGCAGTTCGGCCGCGACGGACTGCGTGCCGCCATCACTCTGGGAAAGCGCTGATAACAATGACCTGGGTTATTCTTACAGGCAGGCAGAGCGATCTCGACCAGGTGGCGACGCCACACAAGATCATCACCAATCGCGACTATCTCGCGCATCCGTCGCTGTTTCGCGGCCAGCGGCCGAAGGTCATCAACCTGTCGAACAATTACGCCTACCAGAGCCGCGGCTACTATGCCTCGCTGCTGGCAAGCTCGCGCGGGCACAAGGTGATCCCGACCGTCGAGACGATAATCGACCTGTCGGAGCGCAAGCTCTATGAGCACGCGTTGCCGGAACTGGAACTGGCGCTCAACAAATGCCGTAAGGATCTTGGCGGCCCCTTTCCGCAAAAGGTCTGCATCTTCTTCGGCATCGGACCGTCGAAAATCTGGGACCGCTTCGCCAAACTGTTGTTCGACTGGTTCCGCGCACCCGCGCTCGAAGTCCACATCAAGGACAGCGCAGAATGGGCCTCGATCCGCAAGATCGGCTTCCATCCGCTGGCGCGGATGACCGAGGACGAGGAAAAAAGCTTCATCCAGTGCCTGGAGACCTACACCAACCGCGAATGGCGCGACACCAAGGGCCGCACGCCGGCACGCTACACCTTCGCCACGCTGGTCGATCCGCATGAGGAATTGCCGCCGTCGGAGATATCGTCGCTGCGTTACTGGGCCAAGATCGCCGAGAAGATGGGCGTCGAAATCGAGCCGATCACCAAGCGGGACCTTGCCAAACTGGCAAACTACGACGCGCTGTTCATCCGCGAGACCACCTCGATCTCCAACCACACCTACCGTTTCGCCCGCCGCGCCCAGCAGGAAGGCATGCCGGTCATCGACGATCCGCTGTCGATGATCCGCTGTACCAACAAGGTCTATCTCAACGAGCTGATGGCCTACAACAAGGTGCCGGTGCCGCCGACGGTGATGATCGCCGGCACTTCGGACCTCGAACTTGCGGCGCAGACACTGGGCTTTCCGCTGGTGCTGAAAATCCCGGATTCGTCGTTCTCGCGCGGCGTCAAGAAATGCGCCAATTTCGAGGAACTGAAGACGCTTGCCACCGAATGGCTGGAGGATTCCGATCTTCTGATCGCGCAGAAATTCATCCCGACCGAGTATGACTGGCGCGTCGGCGTGCTTGGCGGCCAGCCATTATTTGCCGTCCACTATCTGATGGCCAAGAAGCACTGGCAGATCGTCAATCACAAGGCCAGCGGCAAGCCCGACCAGGGCGGCATCAAGACCTTTACGCTGAAGGAAACGCCGGCGCATGTCGTCGAGACGGCGGTGAAGGCGGCGCGCTGCATCGGTGACGGGCTCTATGGCGTCGACCTCAAGGAAACCAAGGACGGCGTCTTCGTCATCGAGGTCAACGACAATCCCAACCTCGACCATGGCTGGGAGGATTCCGGCGAAAAGGACGAAGTCTGGGTGCGGTTGACGCAATGGTTCCTGGAGCGGCTGGATCGACCCGGGCGGTAATTTGATGTCACGCGGCGTTGGGTCATTCGAATGGGCGGATCCGGTGGAATTCGAGATCGTTCCGTGGCGACAAACAAGGACGTGGCAGAGGCATTGAGCGAGCACCTCTGACCATCGTCGCCTGTCAGGTCAACGGAGTGCCGGCGAGCTCACTGCGCGCTGGCATTCGTCGATCAGCCACTGGCGAAACGCCGCCACGACATCGCGCCTCGCGCTGCGCTCCGGGATCGTCAGGCAATAGGGCTGGCGCAGCTCCAGCGCCCGGGCAACGGGCCTGACAAGCCGACCGTCCTCCAGCGCCGCGGCACAGTAGATCCCTTGCGCCAGCGCTACGCCCAATCCCGAAATGCCAAGGTCGAGTGCCGCGCGCGACGAGTTGGCCGAGAGGCCGCGCTGCGCTGCCCGGCCGGGCTCGATGCCGGCCGCCTCGAACCAGTTGTTCCAGGACGGAAAGAACGCACCGGTCGGTCCCCAGCCGGTATGGATGAGCGGCAGGCCGGCGAGGCCGTCGGGCTTGATCATGTCGGCCAGCCCGGGCGCACACACGGGATAGACTGCGTCCTGGACGATATCCTCGGTCGGGTGCTCGCGATAATGCGGGCCATAAGTGAGCCTGATGTCGATCAGCTCACGGTCGAACGGCACCGGGTCGTCGTCGCCTCTGAGCGATATGTCGACGGCGCCACGGCTTGCGACAAAACCGGCGAGACGCTGCGAAAGCCAACCCATGGCCATGGATGGCGGTACCGATACGACCAGGCGCGGGCGGAATGCATCGCCGCCCAGTTCGCGCGAGACGCTGCCGATCTCCTGGAAGGCCATGGTCAGCCTGGGCAGCATCTCGACGCCGGCCTCGGTGAGGACGACGCGCCGGTTGACGCGGTGGAACAGCTTGCGGCCCATCTGCTCCTCGACGGTCCGGATGAGCTGGCTGACGGCGGCGGCCGATACCGAAAGCTCTTCCGCCGCCGCGGCAAAGCTGCCAGCACGCGCCGCAGCCTCGAAGGCCTGAAGTCCTTTGAGAGATGGAAGTGTGACCATGACCGCCAGATAGATAAGCTTAGCTTATCTAAATTGCAGAAATCGTCGTTTTTGGAAAGTTTTTTCATTGACTACAGTGGATTTCGTCAACCCCAGCATGGATCGAAGCCCGTGGATCATCGCGACATTATTGCATCCTTGACGCAGGAAGAGCGCAACCGCCTGACCACCAAGTCCGATGTTATGGGTCTCGTCCAACTCGGCGCTCATTGGGGCGCGATCATGATGATCGGATCGCTGATCGCAGCCAAGGTGCCGTTCTGGCCGCTGCTGATGCTGCCGCAAGGCATCCTCATCGTGTTCCTGTTCACGTTGCTGCACGAAACGGTCCATCGCACGGCTTTCGAAACGCAATGGCTGAACGATGCCGTGGCACGGGTGTGCAGCCTGGCGATCGCGCTGCCGGCGGACTGGTTTCGCTACTTCCATTTCGCCCACCATCGATACACGCAGGATCCGCAAAACGACCCGGAGCTGGCCTTCCCCAAACCGGAGACATGGCGGCAATATCTCGTCCATGTCTCTGGTATCCCGTTGTGGTGCGGCCACCTCAAGACGCTTTATGCCAACGCGATTGACCGAGGCCGGGGAAGCTACGTTCCGTCAAAAGGCTATGACAAGGTGCGCATCGAGGCGCGCGCCATGATTGCCTTTTATGTCGTGGTCATTCTGCTGGCCGTTTATTTCCGGCTCTCGGTGCTTCTCTATGTCTGGATATTGCCCGCTCTGTTGGGACAGCCGTTTCTGCGCCTCTATCTCTTGGCCGAGCACGGTCGTTGTCCGTTCGTCGCCAACATGCTGGAGAACACCAGGACCACACTGACCAACTGGCTGGTCCGCAAGCTGGCGTGGAACATGCCGTTCCATGCCGAGCATCATGCCTATCCCGGTGTGCCGTTTCATCAACTGCCGCGGTTTCATGCGCTGATCGAGCGGCATTTGAAGGTGGTCGAGCCGGGCTATGTCAGCTTCCACGGCAAATACATCGAGACACTGCATTGATGATGGCCGACTTCAACCGGTCTGGCTGTGCAACGCGCGGGATTTCAGCAGACGCTGAATGTCCGCCGCCTTTGACGGCACGCCGATCAGATAGCCCTGCGCCTCGACACAACCATTGCCGCGCAGGATGTCGAGCTGCATTTCGGTCTCGACACCCTCCGCGGTGACGGTGATGCCAAGCTCGGCGCCCAGTCCGATGATGGTGCGAACGATCGCCGCAGTGTCGCGATTGCCGATGTCGCGAATGAACGAACGGTCGATCTTGATCTTGTCGACGGGAAAACGCCTGAGGTAGCCGAGCGAGGAATAGCCGGTGCCGAAATCGTCCAGCGCGATCCGGATGCCCAGTTCGCGCAACTGTCGCAGTGTCTTCAACACCGCCTTGCTCTCGTCCATCAGCACCGTTTCGGTGATTTCCAGCTCCAGCTGGGCAGCGGGCACGCCGGAAAAGGCGAGAGCCGAGATGACGCTGCGGGCAAAGCCGCCGCTTTTGAGCTGCACGGCCGAGACATTGACCGCGATGCGCAGGCCGGCAGGCCAGCTTGCCGCCGCAGTGCAGGCTTTCCTCAGCGCCCACTCGCCAAGCGGCACGATCAGTCCGGTTTCTTCGGCGACCGGAATGAAGCTGTCCGGCGCCACCGTACCGCGCTCCGGCGAATGCCAGCGCATCAAGGCTTCCGCGCCGACAATCGAGCCGGTGGCTATGTTCATGATGGGCTGGAAATCGAGATCGAATTCCTGGCGCGGCAGCGCAGCCTCGAGATCGGTCTCAAGTGCGCGCCGTGCCAGCACCATGGCGTCCATTCCGGGCTCGAAGAAGCGGTACAGGTTGCGCCCTTCGCTCTTCGCCCTGTACAGCGCCGTATCGGCGTTTTTCAACAGCGTGTCGGCGTCCCTGCCATCTTCTGGAAAAACGGCGATGCCCAGGCTGATGCCGACATGAATATCCCGGTTTTTGTCGCGGAACGGTTTTGTAATCGCCTCGACGATCCGCTTTGCCAGTTTTTCGGCATCGGCGATGCTTTTGAAATCGAACTTGATGATGACGAATTCGTCGCCGCCGAAGCGGGCGACGATGTCTGTCTCATCACGCAGGCAACGTTGCAGCCTTTCGGCCACGCTTTTCAGCAGCCAGTCGCCGGCCGGATGCCCCCAAGTGTCGTTGACGGCCTTGAAGCGGTCGAGATCGAGCGAGAAGATTGCCAGAGGCGTGGCCGCCGGGTCTTCCAGCGCAAGGTCCAGCCGTTCGCGAAACATCTGGCGGTTGGGCAACCCGGTCAGCGTGTCATGATGCGCAAGATGCGCCATGCGCTCTTCGGTGCGGCGGCGTTCGGTGACATCGTCGAAAGTCGCTACCCAGCCGCCGCCGCTCATCGGCTGGCGTGTGACCAGAACCGTCCTGCCGTCGGTAAGATGCCGATACGCCGAATGCATTTTTCCCGCCACCAGGCAGGCTTCGGTTTTGGCGACTTCGCTGTCGACGTCGATCTTCGTATAGATGCCGAGCTCCAGCAATCGTTCGAGCGCGTCGCGGTGCGTCGTTCCGAGCGGGAAGTCCGCTGCGGTGACGTTGTAGAGTTCCAGAAAACGCCCATTGCGCACGATCATCTTGCCGTCGGCATCATACATCAGCAGGCCTTGCGACATGTTGGCAAGTGCTGCGTCGAAGCGGCGGTGCTGCTCCTTGAGATCCTGTTCGGCGCGCCGCTGTACGGTGATGTCTTCGTAGATCGAAACCCAGCCGCCCAAGGCCAGCGGACGATGCGAGATGTTGATGATGCGGCCATCCGACAACGTTTCCTCATAGGTCGAGGGTCTCGCCTGGTCGATATAGGGCTTGCGGATGGCGTAGAGTTCGTCGGCGCTTTGCGACGCGATGCCGATGTCGACGCTGTGCCGCAGGATGTCGATTAAATGGATGCCCGGCCGCACCAATTTGGCGTCGAGACAGAAGATGTTGATGTAGTTGCCGTTACAGATGATCATCCGCTCGTCGGCGTCGAACATGCACAGCCCATGCGACATGTTCTCGACCGCGGCCGAAAAGCGTTCATTCTGTTCGCGCAGTTCGTTTTCCATGTGGCGGGAGCGATCCATGCCTTCGGCGTCCCGTTCCGGGACGGCCGAACCATCCTTGGCATCAGCGACGGGCATGAGGCGCGCCTGCGGATCGTGATCGAACGAGCTACTGTGATCGCCGCCGGTTAATTTAGCGTTTTTAGCCGATTGCGGCCGCCGAAACCTGATGCCGCGCCTTCTCGATCGCGGAAAACCGCTTCAGGAACGCATTCTGCGCCCAGGTCACCGAGCGTGGCGTGAAATCGAAGCGGTCGGCATTGAAGCCGCGCGGACGGCCGAAGAACTCGGTCGCCTCGGCGGTCGAAAAACCGGCAAGCAGCGTTGCTTCGAAATAGGCGGCGATCTGGTCGGCGCGCTTGATCTCCTTGCGCAGTGCGGCACTTGGTTCCGGCAGCGAGAAACGCAGATGGATGGCGCGCTGCAACCGCAACTCACAGTCCTTGTAGCTGCCGCCCATCACCGATTTGAACGGCGAGATCATGTCGCCGATGACATATTCGGGGGCGTCGTGCAGCAGTGCCGCCAGCCGGGTATCGGCCGAAGCCTCGGGCACCAGTTCGCAGAACAACGCCTCGACCAACAGCGAGTGCTGGGCAACCGAAAAGGCATGTTCGCCGCTGGTCTGGCCGTTCCAGCGGGCAACGCGGGCGAGCCCATGCGCGATGTCCGAAATCTCGATGTCGAGCGGCGAGGGATCGAGCAGGTCGAGCCGGCGGCCCGACAGCATGCGCTGCCAGGCGCGTGCCGGCGCGCCGACGCGGTCGGCCGCCATCAGGCCTCCTCCGCGCTGACGGCTTCCTGCGGGAAGGCGAATTTTGCCCAGGCCGGGATGGCAAGTGAAACGGCGGCGTCCCCGGCCATAATCGGTTGGCTGGCGTCGAGTGCCGCCTTGACCCTGTCGATGCGGGCAATGGCCAGACCGGTCATGCCGACGCTCGAGCCGAGCGTGCCAACCGGCCGTCCCGCGACGGTTAGCTCGGTGCCCGGCGCGGGTAGGGGGCCATCGGCCGACGCAATCAGCACGCGCCGCCTGGCCGTGCCGCGATGCTGCATGCGTGAGACGACCTCCTGGCCGACATAGCAGCCCTTCTTGAAGCCGACACCGCCGGTTTCGTCCAGCAGCACGTCATGGGGGAAAGCGTCTCCAAGCTGGTAGTCGCTGCCGCTTTCGGCAATACCGCCGGCGATGCGGAAGGCTTGCCACGCGGCAAGGTCACCGCGCTCATCTGTTTCACCATAGGAACGCGTGACGGCACCCTTCGGAAAGCGCGTGTCGGCGGCCGCCGTTGATTCAGATTGTGAGAGCGTTGATTCATGTCCCCACGCGACGGTGACAAGTGCCTGATCCGCCTTGGCAATCTCGACTTTGGCGCGCAGTTTGTAGAGCGTCAGCCGGCGTATGAAATCGTCCGAGATATCGGCACGGCATTCGAGCCGGAATGCATTCTCGCCGGCACGCGAGATCAGGAAATCGAACAAGATCTTGCCTTGCGGCGTCAGCAGCGCGCCGGGCTTGGCTTCGCCGGGAGCCAATACGTCGAGATCGGTGGTCAGGATGTTCTGCAAAAAATGCTCGGCATCCGGGCCTGACACGGAGATGAGCGCGCGGTCTTTGAGCTGGGCAAAGGGCATGGGCGGAAAAGCAGCCTGATCTTGCAAAACGGTCGGCCTTTACGTAAGCCGCTGACACTCCCCCCGCAAGAGAGCATGGCCATGATCTACGACCTCATCCTGACAGGCGGCACCGTGGTCAACCATGACGGCGAAGGGGCTCGCGACATCGGCGTGAAGGACGGGCGCATCGCCGCCATCGGCGATCTCCGCCAGGCCTCGGCCGGCGAGACGATCGATTGCCGCGGCCTGCATATCCTGCCGGGTGTCATCGACAGCCAGGTGCATTTTCGTGAGCCGGGACTGGAGCACAAGGAAGATCTGGAGACCGGTTCGCGCGCGGCGGTGCTGGGCGGTGTCACCGCCGTGTTCGAAATGCCCAACACCAATCCGCTGACCACCAGCGAGGCAGCCCTTGCCGACAAGGTGCGGCGCGGCAGCGGTCGCATGCATTGCGATTTCGCCTTCTGGGTTGGCGGCACCCGTGAGAACGCGAAACACGTCGGCGAGCTTGAGCGGCTACCGGGTGCTGCGGGGATCAAGGTGTTCATGGGCTCGTCCACCGGCGATCTGCTGGTTGAGGATGACGAAGGCGTGGCATCGATCCTTAGAAACACACGCCGCCGTGCCGCCTTCCATTCCGAGGACGAGTTCCGGCTGCGCGAGCGTCTGGGCATGCGCATCGAGGGCGATCCGTCATCGCACCCGGTATGGCGCGACGAGATCGCCGCCTTGCGCTGCACGGAACGGCTTGTGCGCATCGCTCGGCAAGCGCGTGCCCGGATCCATGTCCTGCACATCTCGACCGCCGAGGAGATCTTGCTCCTCGAACAGCACAAGGATGTCGCGACCTGCGAAGCGACGCCGCATCATTTGACGCTGAGCGCCGACGACTATGCGCGGCTCGGTACCCTGATCCAGATGAACCCGCCGGTGCGCACCGCGCGCCATCGCGATGGCGTCTGGCACGGCATCGCGCAAGGCATCGTCGATGTGCTCGGCTCCGACCACGCCCCGCACACGCTGGCCGAGAAGGCCAAGCCCTATCCGGTCTCGCCCTCGGGGATGACCGGCGTGCAGACGTTGGTGCCGATCATGCTCGACCACGTCAATGCCGGCCGGCTGACGCTGCAGCGCTTTGTCGACCTGTCCAGCCACGGCCCGCAACGCATCTTCGGCATGGCGAGAAAGGGTCGCATCGCCGCCGGCTACGACGCCGACTTCACCGTCGTCGATATGAAGCGGCGCGAAACCATCACCAACGCGCAGGCCGGCTCGAAAGCCGGCTGGACGCCTTACGACGGCAGGGAAGTGACCGGCTGGCCTGTCGGCACCTTCATTCGCGGCCTGCGTGTGATGTGGGAAGGGGAGATTACCACGCCGAGCCAGGGCAAAGCGGTGGAATTCTCCGAAGCATTGGCGGGGTAGCTGTTGCTACGGCGTTGGATTTTTTAAGGACAATCCACTAAGTTAATTGGGATATGAACGCCGATCTCGCGCCCACGATTGTCCCTGCTGAGTTCCCGGAACTCCAAGCGCTTGCCTGGAACCGCGATGCAGCACGCCCAATTCCGGCCGAGGAGGCATTTGCGCTATACGAGCGGAATTGGCGTTTTGTCGATCAAAAGCGGCTTACGACGCGTGAAAAGCTGCTTATCCAGACTCTGGCAGACAAGTTTGGTCACGGCATCCTTTTGACCACTGTCTGAAGTTTGTTCCCCTCTTCTGATCTTCACCTCGCAGCTGGAACATCAACGGGACACACCGCGAGCGGAAATCATGACGAAATTCAAGAAGCCTGAACATCGGATCATTGCCGAAGCCCTCGGATTGATGGATCACCGTTTCCTGACCGCAAACCAATGCTGGTTCGGTGGCGGCACGGCGATCGTCATGAAATTCGGCGAATACCGACGGTCGCTGGATGTCGACTTCCTGTGTGCCGACGCCGACGGTTATCGCGAACTGCGGACCTGGGCGGCCGAAAGAGGAGTTAGGGCGTTCTTTCCCGCGCCCGTGGAGGCCGTTCGGGATTTCCAGATCGACCAGTATGGCTTGAGGACGATTGTACGATTGAAAGGGCAATCGATCAGATTCGAAGTCATCCGCGAAGGCCGCATCAGACTGCAAGGTCATTTCGACAACGATCTGAATGTATCGATCCTCGTCCCCGCAGACATGTTTGCCGAGAAGTTGCTGGCCAATGCCGATCGATGCCAGGACCGCGCAACCGCATATCGCGATGCTATCGATCTTGGAATGTTGATTGACGCGTATGGCGAAATCCCGATCGAAGCGCTCGGCAAGGCGCAAACTGCTTACGGGCCAGACATTCAGCACAAGGTCGCATGGGTGGTGAACAAGCTTCAGGACAAGGACGAGCTACGCAACGCAGCCGATATCCTGCAAATGGACTCCAGCGTGGCGGCGGATACTATTTCGCTTCTTCGAGGGGAAGCCGCTCGCATATGGCCGGATGCCGGAATCGACGAGGGACCACGTCGATAGCTGGCTCAATCCCCGGCGACGAAGAAGGTCCATTGCCCTGAGGGCGTGATGCCAACGCGATAGAAAATATAGGCGCCGAACTGCTTCATGTCGTCGAAATCGCCCGCGGTGACGATCTTGAACAGTTCGACCCGCTGCTTGGCGTCCAACTTGTCCAACGGCAGGGCGAAAAAGTACGGCCACACATAGAGCTCTTCCGGCTTGCCGGCATCGAGATGGACATAACCGGCATTGAGCACCTCTTCCAGAATGGCCAGAATCTCCTGCCCATCCGGATCACTGGAGAGACCCTTGAGGAAGGCGATGGCATCACCGTCTATGTCGGTCAGCGATATCTGCGTCATGCTGTCGCCCTGGCCGATCAAGGGCCGCAGCTTTTCGATGTCACCGCCCTTGCAAGCCTCGACGATCAGATCGTGCATGCGCCGAACCGGTTCCGGCAGCTTGCCGAGATCGTAGACAACCTCGGGCACCGGCGTGTCCGGATCGACGCGCGGCCTGGTCACGCCGCCATCCGCCGGACTGTCGGGCTCGGATTCGGCCGGAGGAACCGGCTGGCTGGTCGGAGGCGGCGTTCCGACCGGATTGGGCATTGGCACGGTGCTTCCCGGCGGCGAGATGTCGCCGTCGGCCGCCGGCGTGGCTGGTGGGGGAAGCTCTTCGCGCTTGATCTCGCGCAGCGCATAGGCGGGGCTGCTCACGAAACATACGATCAGGGGAATCGCGGCACAGCAAGCGGCGAAGCAGATGCAAAGGGCCAGGCCACGCGGCTTGCCTGACATCGAAAAACTCACTGCCCGTTTCTCCCTGCTTCCGGGCATGACGCCCGAGCGGCATTCCGTCGTCAAAGAACCGGAGGTCGGTTCAGTGCCGCAGCCGTTCAGGTTCGAAGGCGCCAGCAATCACCTTTTCACGCATACGGTCGAGCAGGGCAAGGGCCGAGGTCTCGCCATTGGCACGCAACATCTCGCCGAAGGCGGTTTCGAGCGCTGCTTCGGCAATGATCTCGGGCTCTATGCCGGCGGAGAGACCTTCCGCCCATGCCTCGCTGTGGCTTTCCACGGCGGTCAGGCGCTTCTCTTCCCTGACCAGCGCGTCGATGTCGTTGACACCATGTTCCATAAGCGAATGTCCACCCTTTCAAGCAGCGATCCGTCAATGTGGATCAGGCTTGATCTGTTCATTTCACACGCAGGGTCAATTAAGTATTTGTAAATACGACATTTTTTTGATCGTCTTTTACAAAGCCCGATTGCCTTGCGCGAAGCTGCATTCAACTCGAGTCAAACTTAGCCGATTAGGGCTGCCTGCGGGGCGAAAACCTTCAGTTTGAGTTAATTCCGCATTCTCGCGGTAAGGTTTCGTTAATACTGTTGCAGAAGTGCCACATGAGGATTGCACCAAGATGTCGCCTGGCACAAGTCGGATATATCGGCTGTCGCCGGCAATTGTCCGGATAGTTGTTGATGAGCAACCGAAATGCCTAATTTCCGTAACGCGAGGCAATGTCGCGCGACAGCGTCTCGCCTTCCTTCATATAGCGGCTGATGGCCTCGGTCGCCGAAGGGGTGCACTGCGTATAGATGCCGCCGAAGGAGCGGTAGCCGCGATTGAAGCTGGCGATGAAGCGGGCGCGCCGCTCGGCGTCCGGATTTTCCGAATCGAGCAGCTTCTCCATCTCGACACGCCACTGGTCGCCTTTCTCGCCGCACAAATTGCGCAGGAAATGCAGCGACCCCAGAACCTCCGCCAGCCGCATCAACCCGGGCTCGAACGGCGAATCGGCGCTGAGCGCGGGTCGCGTCGAGATAGCCGTGCTGGCAACAAGACATATGGCAAGGAGCAGGGATGGACGGTTCATATCATAAGGTTCTCTGCCGAACGGCATAAGCCGTTCTGGCTCTGCCAAACAGCATAAGCCTTTGTGGCGAAACAATTTGTCGCCCGCAAGGCGATTTTCAGGGCTGCGGCCCGCCGCTTCCGCCGGAATTCAACAAGTCTTCGGCGACCGCGAACACCGAGCCGGCAAGCGGCAGTGCCGCCATCTCGCTGAGCGTATAGAAGGCGGCTGTCTCGGCGTCGTCGTTGGCCACCGCCTCGCCGCCGGCATAGGCGGCGCCGAAGACCGTGAGGAGATAATCGACCGGGTGGCTGTCGTCCCTGCCGTCGATGTGGATTTCCCGAAGCGGTCGATAATCGGTGGCTCGCAGGCCGGTCTCTTCCAGCAGTTCACGGGCGGCAGCCTGCTCCAGCGTTTCGCCGGGCTCGACCTTGCCGCCCGGAAAGGCATAGAGCCCTTGTGAGGGTTGCCGGGCTCGCTTGACCAGTAGCACGGTATTCGCGCGCACGATGGCGACCGAGACTGCCGGGAGTGTCTTGCGCGCTTCGTTCATGGATTCCCGATCAGGCATTGAAGGCAGGTCTGTTGTGGACCGCTCAGCATGCGGAAGGTTTAGCGGTTGCGCAACGCCGGTTCCATCGCCACTTTCAAACAGAACCATTCGAGGGCACCAATCGACCATGTGCGGACGTTTTGCCTTGACCGCGACGCCGGACCAGACCGCCGCCTTGCTAGGCTTGGCCGAACTGGAGGATTTTCCAGCGCGCTACAACATCGCGCCGACGCAGCCGGTCCTGATGGCGATCGCCGCCGCTCCGCGGGCGCCGGGCTCGAATCTGCCGGACCGGCAGCCGATGCTGGTGCGCTGGGGGCTGATCCCGACCTGGGTCAAAGACACCAGGGAGTTTCCACTGCTGTTCAACGCGCGCTCTGAGGGCGCTGCCGAAAAGGCCTCGTTCAAAGCCGCCATGCGCCATCGCCGCGCGCTGGTGCCGGCGTCAGGCTTTTACGAGTGGCGGCAAACCGGTGGCAAGAAGGGGCAGCCCTACTGGATACGCCCAAGGCACGGCGGGTTGGTCGCCTTTGCCGGCCTGATCGAGACCTATGCCGAGCCGGGCGGTTCGGAGATGGACACCGGTGCCATACTGACAGTCAACGCCAATGCCGATATCGCGCATATCCACGACCGCATGCCGGTCGTGATCGATCCCAGGGATTTCGCCCGCTGGCTGGATTGCCGCACGCTCGAGCCGCGCGATGTGGCCGATCTGTTGCGGCCGGCACAGCTCGATTTCTTCGAGGCAATTCCCATCTCCGACCTCGTCAACAAGGTCGCCAACACCGGACCGGAGATTCAGGAGCGGGGCGAGATCGGGCCGGAGCCCGAGAAGGTCAAGCGCCGGAAGCCCGGCGCGGACGACAGTCAGATGACGCTGTTTTAGAGCATGATCCTGAAAGTGGCCCCGGTTTTCGGGAAAGATCATGCTCAAACAAAGGACCGAAGCTATTGCTTCAAGGTGCGCATTGGCGCCTTCATTTCCGGCGCCTTGGCGCCAGGCCGCACACCGCTTTCAGGCAGCGCGGGGCGATACGATCTTCTGTGCCGGCTTCTTCTTCTTCGCGGTATGGAGAAGGGCGGCGACGATCGCGGCCGGGCCGATTGCGCGGTAGTGGTTGGCCAGCGCTGGTTGCTTGGCGCGGTTGGATTCCTGCTTCGTTCGGGGCATGTCTCTCTTCCCAGGTAACATTTCCGTGTCTGCGTTTGATGGCCGATTCTGACCAAATCGTGACGCCTGCTGATCTAGCCGACGAATGTTTCATGACTGTGCCGACATGTTTAATAAAATGTTTCAGTGCATCATTACCTGTGATCCGGCGACGTTTTTGCCGAAACTAGCGACTTGACGGCAACACAAGCCAAGGCGATAAAGCCGCCTATGAAAACGTTTTTCGCCATTTGTGGCATTTGCATTATTGGCTAGCCTCGCGCTGGTCCGGACGTTTTCGCCTCATCTTTCCCCAGATTGGACAAACGCCCCGGCCAGCAGGCTGGAATCCGGTTTGCGCCTCGGCGCTAGGCGGACTCCTGAACACAACAGATCGGGAAGGCACGAATGTCTGACGCATCGCAGGGCCTGCGCCTCTACAACACGCTGACGCGGATGAAAGAGGATTTCGTCCCGATCGATGCGCACAACGTGCGCATGTATGTCTGCGGCCCGACCGTCTATGACTTTGCCCATATCGGCAATGCCAGGCCGGTGATCGTCTTCGACGTGCTGTTCCGCTTGCTACGTCATGTCTATGGGCAGACGCACGTCACCTATGTGCGCAACATCACCGACGTCGACGACAAGATCAACGCGCGCGCCTTGCGGGATTTCGGCGGCGAGATCGCTTCAGGCACGCTTTCGCTCAACGAAGCGATCCGGCGGGTCACCGAAAAGACCGCCGATCAGTTCCACAAGGATGTGGCGGTTCTCGGCTGCCTGGAGCCGACGGTCGAGCCGCGCGCCACCGAATTCGTCGAACCTCGCGCCGACGGCAAGGTCGACATGATCACCTTGATTCAAAGCCTGATCGAACGCGGCCATGCCTATGTTGCGGCAGGCGAAGTCCTGTTCGACACGGCGTCGATGCCTGACTACGGCCAACTGTCGAAGCGCAATCTCGACGAGCAGCAGGCCGGCGCTCGCGTCGCCGTCGACGCGCACAAGAAAAATCCCGGCGATTTTGTCCTCTGGAAGCTGTCGTCACCGGAGGAGCCGGGCTGGAATTCGCCATGGGGCAGGGGCCGGCCGGGCTGGCACATCGAATGCTCGGCAATGTCGGCGGCCTATCTCGGCGAGGTCTTCGACATCCATGGCGGCGGCCTCGACCTGATCTTCCCGCATCATGAAAACGAGATCGCCCAGTCGCGCTGCGCCCACGGCACCGACGTCATGGCCAACATCTGGATGCACAATGGCTTCCTGCAGGTCGAAGGCCAGAAAATGTCGAAGAGCCTCGGCAATTTCTATTCGATCAACGAGTTGCTGGAGACCGAGACCTTTGGCGGCCGCAAATGGCCGGGCGAGGTGCTGCGGCTGGCGATGCTGATGACGCACTATCGCGAGCCGATCGACTTTTCCGTGCGCAAGCTGGAAGAGGCTGAGAACACGCTGCGCAAATGGAAGCGGGGGGCGGACCTCGCGCCGTCGGCGGCAGGGCAGTTGCCAGTGGAGGTCATCGATGCCTTGTCGGACGATCTCGCCACCTATGCCGCCTTCCAGGTTTTGACGCAGTTGGCCGGCGAGGCAGCGGACGGCAACGATGCCGCTGCGTCGCTGAAGGCGTCGCTGGTGTTCCTCGGCTTCGATGTCGCGTCGGCCAAGGTTGACGAAGACCGCGTCGCAAAGGCCATCGCCAAGCGCCTCGCATTCATCGCCGCTAAGAACTGGGCCGAGGCCGACCGCATCCGCGACGAACTGCTGGCACAAGGTATACAGTTGAAGGACGGCAAGGACCCGGTCACAGGCGAACGCATCACCACTTGGGAGGTGAAGCGGTGAAGGTGGTGCGAAACACTTTTGCAAGGTTGGCGGAGACGCTGGCGACGGCCAATCTCCCCCCTTGCGGGGGAGATGTCCGGCAGGACAGAGGGGGGTGTGAAGGAACGCCATCGTTTCTGATTGCTTACCCTCGTTTCGACCGTTTCTCGAGAAGGCAGCGGTCTCCAGTTAATAGGTCGGCGGGACAGCACCCTCCTCTGTCCTGCCGGACATCTCCCCCGCAAGTGGGGAGATTGGCAGCTCCGCCGAGTAGACCTGTTCTGCAACGTTTAGCAGCCTTCTCGTACGAAGGTGCCTGATGGGTCACGACCTCGTCCCATCACGCCAGCGCAAGAACGCAAAATCCATGCGTCGTGTGATGACCGACGCCGAGCTGAAGCTCTGGAACGAGCTTCGCGCGCATCGGCTAGTGGGCATAAGCTTCCGCCGGCAGGTGCCAATCGGCCCTTATATCGTTGATTTTGCCTGCTCGGAAAAAAAGCTGATTATTGAGGTTGATGGTAGCCAGCACGCAGACGCTGAGCACGTCGTGCGCGATGCAGAACGCAGCGCATATTTGAAGAGCAGTGGCTGGACCATCCTGCGCTTCTGGAACGACGACGTCATTCGCGATATCGACAATGCCTGCCAGCACGTCGTGATCGAGGCCGGCCTGGTCGGCCTCGAAATGCCGGCGAGCGAACCAGTAAGGGAGTCCGTTCAATGATCGACCATCTCGGTATCACCGTTGCCGATTTCGACGCTTCGAAGGCGTTCTATGACAAGGCAATGGCGCCGTTGGGTGCCGCGCTCCTCTACATGGTGCCGCTGGAATACACCGGCGGCGCCAAGGTCGGTGGCTATGGCCGCGACCGGCCGGTGTTCTGGCTGAGTGCCGGCAAGGACAAGCCCAAGGATCACCAGCACGTCGCCTTCACCGCGCGCAGCCGCGCCGAGGTCGATGCCTTCCATGCCGCGGCCCTTGCCGCCGGCGGCAAGGACAATGGCGGGCCAGGGCTGCGCCCGCACTATCATCCGAACTATTACGGCGCTTTCGTCTTCGATCCCGACGGCAACAATGTCGAAGCCGTCTGCCATGCCCCGGAGTGAGCGGCGATGAGCCTCGACAACCGGCCGATCTACACCGGCGGCTGCCAATGCGGCGCGGTGCGCTTTCGCGTCGAAGGCGCGTTGGGAGACGCTTCGATCTGCCATTGCCGCATGTGCCAGAAGGCGTTCGGCTCGTTCTACGCGCCGCTGGTTTCGGTGCGCGGCGCGAAGCTCGACTGGACTCGTGGTGAGCCGAAATATTTTCGCTCGTCCAACCATGTCGATCGTGGTTTTTGTGCCGATTGCGGTACGCCGCTGACCTTCACCGCGCCGGATGGCGTCGGCCTCGCCATCGGTGCGTTCGACAATCCGGCGGAGATCGTGCCGCTGATTCAGTGGGGCACCGAGGCAAAGCTGCCCTATGTCGACACCATTCCGCAATTGCCGGGCGAGGAGACGATGGCCGATATGTCTTCGGCCCCCTATCTGGCCGATCTCGTCTCCTACCAGCATCCCGACCACGACACCGAACAATGGCCGCCAAAGGAAAAGCCATGACCGATCAGGTAAGAACTGGTGGCTGCCAATGCGGCGCCGTCCGTTTCCGCATTCATGGGGCGCTCGGCCGTCCGTCCATCTGCCATTGCCGCATGTGCCAGAAGCAATTCGGCTCGTTCTTCGGCGCGCTGGTCACGGTACCCAAGGATGGCGTCGAATGGACCCATGAAGAGCCGAGCTATTTCCAGTCGTCGGTCAACATCGATCGTGGTTTCTGCGCCCGCTGCGGGACGCCGCTGACCTATCGGCAGCCAGGCGGACTTGAGATCGCCATCGGCGCCTTCGACGACCGTTCGGATCTGGCACCGCAGATCCAGGTCAACTACGCCGCGCGGCTGCCCTGGGTGGAGACGATCTTCGATCAGCCCGTCCACCAGGATCCCGACTATTACGCCCGGCAGGAATCCATCATCTCCTTCCAGCACCCCGACCATGAAACAGCGGACTGGCCGACCAAAGGTTTGCAGCTATGAGCAGTCAATTGCGTACTCTTTATCCAGAAATCGAAGCGTTCGATTCCGGCGTGCTCGATGTCGGCGACGGCCATCAGGTCTACTGGGAGCGTTCCGGCACCAAGGGCGCCAAGCCGGCGGTGTTCCTGCATGGCGGGCCGGGCGGTACCATCTCGCCGAAACACAGGCGGCTGTTCGACCCGAAGCTCTACGATGTCATCCTGTTCGACCAGCGCGGCTGCGGAAAATCGACCCCCAATGCCTCGCTCGAAGCCAACACCACCTGGCATCTGGTCGCCGACATCGAACGGCTGCGCGAGATGGCCGGCTTCGACAAATGGCTGGTATTCGGCGGCTCCTGGGGCTCCACGCTTGCGCTTGCCTATGCCGAAACGCACCCCGAACGCGTCAGTGAACTGGTGGTGCGCGGCATCTACACGCTGACGCGCGCCGAACTCGAATGGTATTACCAGTTCGGCGTCTCCGAAATGTTCCCGGACAAATGGGAGCGGTTCCTGGCGCCGATCCCTGAGGCCGAGCGCGGCGACATGATGGCCGCCTACCGCAAGCGGCTGGTCGGCAGCGATCGCAAGGCGCAGATCGAGGCGGCCCGCGCCTGGAGCCTGTGGGAAGGCGAGACCATCACACTGTTGCCGGAGCCGGAGACCAGCGGACCGTTTGGGCAGGACGACTATGCCGTCGCCTTCGCCCGCATCGAAAACCACTATTTCGTCCATGCCGGCTGGCTGGAGGAAGGGCAACTGCTGCGCGACGCACACAAGCTTGCGGATATCCCCGGCACCATCGTCCACGGCCGCTACGACATGCCGTGCCCGGCGCGCTATGCCTGGGCGCTGCACAAGGCCTGGCCGAAGGCGGATTTCCACCTGATCGAGGGCGCCGGTCATGCGTATTCGGAGCCAGGCATTCTGGATCAACTGATCCGGGCGACGGATCGGTTTGCAGGGAAGATATAGGCGATGCACGGCGATCCTTCACACCCCCCTCTGTCCTGCCGGACATCTCCCCCGCAAGGGGGGAGATTGGATGTCGCCTTCGCTTTCGCCAATCGCCGACATTGCAGGACCAGCGCTGTCGTCAAAGCTGCCGATCTCCCCCTTTGCGGGGGAGATGGCCGGCAGGCCAGAGGGGGGTGCTCAAGCACCTTGCTGTCATGAAAAAGGAAAGACTGTTCCTCTTCGACACCACCTTGCGCGATGGCCAGCAGACGCCGGGCATTGACTTTTCCGTCGAGGATAAGATCGCCATCGCCAAACTGCTTGACACCTTCGGCCTCGACTATGTCGAGGGCGGCTATCCCGGCGCCAACCCGACCGACACCGCCTTCTTCCAGGAGAAACGGACGGCGCGGGCCAAATTCGTCGCCTTCGGCATGACCAAGCGGGCAGGG
Organism: Mesorhizobium sp. M0293; assembly: GCF_040321735.1. Taxonomy (NCBI): domain Bacteria; kingdom Pseudomonadati; phylum Pseudomonadota; class Alphaproteobacteria; order Hyphomicrobiales; family Phyllobacteriaceae; genus Mesorhizobium; species Mesorhizobium sp. M0293. The sequence continues at coordinate 8,794 of NZ_JAMYSA010000008.1, read as the reverse complement.
GTGTCGGCGTCCAACGATCCCGGCCTTGCGTCACTGGTGCAATCGAAGTCGGATGCCATCTGCTTCGTTGCCAAGAGCTGGGACTATCATGTCCGTGTCGCGCTCGGCTGCACCAACGAGGAGAACCTCGACGCCATCAAGGCCTCCGTCGAGGCGGCGATTGCCACCGGCAAGGAGGCGCTGGTCGACTGCGAGCATTTCTTCGACGGCTTCAAGGCCAACCCCGACTATGCGCTGGCCTGTGCCAGGACCGCTTATGATGCCGGCGCGCGCTGGGTGGTGCTGTGCGACACCAATGGCGGCACGCAGCCGTCGGAAGTCCGCGCCATTGTCGAGAGCGTCATCGCCTTCGGTATGTCAGGCGATCATCTCGGCATCCATGCCCATGACGACACTGGCCAGGCCGTGGCCAATTCGCTGGCTGCGGTCGAGGCCGGCGTGCGCCAGATCCAGGGCACGCTCAACGGCATCGGCGAGCGCTGCGGCAACGCCAATCTCATCTCGATCGTGCCGACGCTGGCGCTGAAGCCGGCCTTCGCCGACCGTTTTGAGACGGGCATTTCGACTGAAGCGCTGACCGGCATTTCGCGCCTGTCGCGCGCCTTTGACGAACTCTTGAACCGCGCGCCGGAAGCGCAGGCGCCCTATGTCGGCGCTTCCGCCTTCGCGACCAAGGCTGGCATCCATGCTTCGGCGCTGGCCAAGGAGCCGGCGACCTATGAGCATGTGCCTCCGGAAACGGTCGGCAACCGCCGCCGCGTCATGGTTTCGGACCAGGGCGGCAAGGCCAATTTCCTCGCCGAACTGAAGCGGCGCGGCATCGCCGTGCCGAAGGACGATCACCGGCTCGACGCGCTGATATCGGTAGTCAAGGAACGCGAGGCCGAGGGCTATGCCTATGAGGGCGCCGACGCCAGCTTCGAGCTTCTGGCGCGCAAGATGCTGCACGGCCTGCCGGAATTCTTCAACGTCACCTCGTTCCGCTGCATGGTCGAGCGCCGCTTCGACGCCAACGGCCAGTTGAAGACGGTCTCCGAAGCGATCGTCAAAGTGCTGGTCGACGGCGAGGAGAAGATGTCGGTGGCCGAGGGGCATGGCCCGGTCAACGCACTCGACATCGCGCTGCGCAAGGATCTCGGCAAATTCCAGGGCGAGATCGCCGACATGGAGCTTGCCGACTTCAAGGTGCGTATCCTCAATGGCGGCACCGAGGCGATCACCCGCGTTCTGATCGAATCGCATGACGGCACCGGCGCGCGCTGGTGGACGGTCGGCGTTTCCGAAAACATCATCGACGCCTCGTTCCAGGCGCTGATGGATTCGATCGTCTACAAGCTGATGAAGAACCGCGAAATGGCGGGACTGGTGGCGGCCGAGTAGGGTTGAACCATCAGCGAAAGTCCATTGATCCATCAGAACTTTGCGATGGTCTTGGCAAGATGGCTGGGCCATAGCCTTGGGCCATGGCCACTGAAGCAATTACCCTGGACGCTGATTCCAAGGCCCGTCGCGGATTCCTGCTTGCACTGGGCGCTTATTTGCTGTGGGGAATGCTGCCCTTCTACATGAAGGCCGTGGCGCATCTGCCGCTCGCCGAAGTCATTGCCCACCGCATCGTCTGGTCGGTGCCGATCGCCGCCGCCGTTCTGGTCTGGGCCGGCCGCACAACCGACTTCAAGGCGGCACTGCGCTCACCCCGCACCATCGCCATGGCCGCGCTGACGGCGGCGCTGATCTCGGTCAATTGGGGTATCTATGTCTGGGCGATCGCCGTCGACCGCACCGTCGAGACCGCGCTCGGCTATTACATCAACCCGCTGGTCAGCGTCGTCGTCGGCGCGCTGTTGCTGGGCGAGCGGCTCGATCGTCTGCAGATCGCAGCCGTGGTGCTGGCGGCGGTCGCCGTCGCCGTGCTGACCATAGAGGGCGGCAAGCTGCCTTGGGTGTCGCTGGCGCTGGCGTTTTCCTTCGCCGCCTACGGCTTCTTCCGCAAGACGTTGCCGATCGGCCCGAGTCAGGGCTTTTTGCTCGAAGTTCTCCTGCTGTCGGTGCCGGCCCTTGGCTACATCATCTACTTGATCGCGACCGGACAGGACCACATCGTATCCAGCAGCGGTGCCGATACGGCGTTGCTGATCGGCTGCGGTCCGATCACATCGGTACCGCTGCTGTTGTTCGCCTTCGGCGCCAAGCTGTTGCGCCTCTCCACCATCGGCATCATGCAATATATCGCGCCGACCATGGTTTTCCTGATCGCCGTGCTGATTTTCAACGAGCCTTTCGGCACCACTCAGGCGGTTGCGTTCGCGCTGATCTGGGCGGCACTGGCGGTCTATTCCTGGTCGATGCTGACGACAGCGCGCAAGGCTTCTGCCCGGTAAGGAGTTTCGATGTACCTGTTGCACATCGCCAACAAGAACTATTCCTCATGGTCGCTGCGGCCCTGGGTGCTGATGCGAGAGCTGGATATCCCATTTGAGGAGCAACTGACGCCATTCCCGACCGGATCGAGCTGGGAACTCTACCGGTCGTTCTCGCCCAGCGGCCGGGTGCCGTGCCTGATCGACGACGGTTGGGCGGTCTGGGACTCGCTCGCCATCGCCGAATATCTGGCGGAGCGCCACCATGGCGTTTGGCCCGTCGAGGCAAAGGCACGCGCCTGGGCACGCTCGGCCGCCGCCGAGATGCATTCGAGCTTCACCGCACTGCGCGGTTCATGCCCAATGAGTTGCGGCCTGCGCGTGAAGCCGTTTCCGATGTCCGATGCGCTGAAGCAGGATCTCTTTCGCCTCGGCGATCTCTGGAACGATGGTCTTGCCCGTTTCGGCGGACCGTTTCTCGCCGGCCCTCATTTCACCGCCGTCGACGCCTTCTTTGCCCCAGTGGCGTTTCGAGCACAGTCCTACGGGCTCGTTTTCGGAGGGGCCGCCACCGCCTATCCGGCGCAATTGCTTGCTCTGCCGGCGATGCGCGAATGGTATGCGGCGGGCCTTGCCGAGACCTGGCGCGAGCCCGACCACGAAGCGGAAGTCGCCGCCGCCGGCACCGTCCTCGAGGATTTTCGCGCTTCGGCGTGAAAGGCACTGACGTTACATCCCCCGGCCGAGCCGTCGGACGAACAGATAGGTAGCCGCGGCGATAATAGCCGATACCGCGGTTACCACCCAGAAGCCCATGGGCGTGTCGACCAGCGGCAGCCCGCCGACATTCATGCCGAACAGGCCCGAGATGATGGTCATCGGCAACAGCACCGCTGTCATGACAGAGAGGACATAGAGGAGCTGGTTCGACTGCATGGTCAGCTTGGCCATCAGCTCGTCCTGCAACAGCCTTGTGCGCGCCTGCAACTGCTCGCCGTCATGATAGAGCGTATGCGCCCGTTGCGAGAGCCTGACCGCCATGTCGTTGATCGGGTCAGGCAGCTCGTTGCGATGCGAATGATCGAGATGCCGGAACAGATTGGTGATCGTCGCCATCTGCCGATGGATCACCACCAATTGTCGGCGCGCCTCGACCAGCGCTTGTCGTTCATTGTGCCATGCATCGCGCACGACACGGTCCTCGATGCCGTCGAGCGTGTCGCCCAGCTTGCGGAGCTCGGCCGACATGCCGTCGAGCGACTGGCCCGTGACCGCCTCGATCAGTTCCGCCGGCGAGCGGAATTTCCGCGATCCATTTTCCACCGCCTTGCGGACGGCGTCGATCGATTCCAGCGGCTGCTTGCGAGCGCCGATCAGCATCGTGTCGTTGAAGGCGAAGCGGAAATGGACGAGTCCGCGCGCCTCCGAAAAGTCGTGCCTGAGATCCGGCAGATCGCCATAGAGCCAGCCATCCTCGAAGTCGATGTGGCAACCATGGCTCGGGGCAAGGAAGGCGTCGCGCACCGGCCCCGGCAAAGCCCTTTCGGCGCCGATCTCCTGGCGTGCGTGCAAGTCGGTGATCTGATAGCTGCGCCATGTCCAGTGCGCGGCGGCTGCGTCCCTGGTTCGCACGCCCTCTGCGGTGAAGTGATAGATGAAGAACAACCCGTGCTCATCGGGCATGTAAGGCGACAGGTCGGTGCCTTCCGGGGCGAGAGCGATATCCATGGGCGCGGTGCCAGATGCAGGTTTCGAACATGGCACCGCATGGCGGCCGCCTGACCCTTGATGTCTAGCACGGGCGAACCCGGTTTCGTGTGACGGTTTCTTGACGGCCGATCAGAGTCTGTCGATCACCCACGTCAATCCGGTGGTGACGCCTTCGCCGCCACCGGATTGCGCCCTCTCAACGCTTCGGGCCGAACCCAGGGTAAGGGTTAAGCGGCACGATGGCAGCGATGTCCATCATCCCTGCCTTCACCAGCGGCAAGGTGGCGAGATGACCGCGCACGTCGGCGTCGCTGCCGGCTTCGAACATCATGCCGCTGCCCGGGATGTCGCCTCGGTTCCAAACCTGGCGGACCGCGCCTTCGGCGTAGAGCGTGCGCCGCTGTTCGGCCTCGCTGGGCAGAAGTGGGGCGAAATCGGCATCGGCAAACTCAGCGGTGTTGCGGGTGAGAAGGGCAAAGAACTGCATGGCGGTCTCCTTTGGTTGGGATGGCCGAGTATCACCTCCGCTGGTCAGACTGTCCAAGACTGGTTAGGCTAAAGTTAAGATCGAAAAGGACTTGAGACTCGGAGAGCAAAGATGTTCGACCTACGCCAACTCCGCTATTTCGTCACCGTCGCCGAAACCGGCAATGTCGGGCGCGCCGCCGAAATGCTGCATATCTCGCAGTCGCCACTCAGCCGGCAGATCATGCAGCTCGAGAAGCAACTCGGCGTCTCCCTCTTTGAAAGGTCGAAGCAACGGGTCCATCTCAACGCCGAGGGTCGCGCCTTCCTCACCGAGGCCCGCTCGCTGCTGTCCAACGCGCGACGCCTGGAGGAGTTCGGCCGCAACCTGGCCAGCGGCGCAGTCGGCCGGCTCGCCATCGGCTATGTCGAAGGGGCTGTGCATGCCGGGCTTGTCGCAGGCATGCTGCGCCAGTTCCGCCGCGACCGGCCGGACTTTCACCTGCAACTGAGAAGCCTGCGTTCGGCGGCGCAGCTGGAGGGGCTGCGCCAGCGGGTGCTCGATCTGGGCTTTGTCTATTCGCAGCCAACCGACGATGACCCGGATATCGCCGCCATCGCGCTGCGGCATGAGCCGCTGGTGCTGGCGATCCCCGAAGATGATCCGCTTGTCCAAATATCAGAGATCGGGCCGCATCACCTCGACGGCCGCATCTGGATCACGGTCGTGCGCCAGCCCGACGACACCAATCGCGGGCAATTCCTTGCCGCCTGCGCCAAAGCCGGCTTTCTGCCCGACATCGCCTATGAGACGGCGGACCCGCTGACCTCGCTCGGTCTGGTCAGCGCCGGTCTCGGCCTGGCGACGGTGCAGGCCAGCCTGCGTGCCGCCGCACCGTCGCGGATCGTGTTTCGCGACCTGCCATGGTTCGAGCGCACGGTTTCCATCTATCTTGCCTGGCGGCGTCACGACCGCCGCGCGGTGATCGCTGATCTGCGGCAGGCAGCTGCAGGCAGTAGGCAGTAGGCAGTAGGCAGTAGGCAGTAGGATAGGGCTCCGCACCGGCTTTTGTGCCGGTAATAGGAATTTTTTCTTGATTCCGTGCCCTCAGCTATGGTATATATTCATCCATGGTGCTGATTTGCGCCAGTGACCCGCCGCACAGGCGGGTTTTTCGTTTGATGCTCCCTCAGCCAATGCGCAGGCGAAGGCTCCGAAGGAACCCGTTAACCCGAGTTCGTTGCCCTGGGCAGTAGGCAGTAGGATTGCCGTCCCCCGGCATTCACACTGCCTATTCTCTACTGCCTCACATCTTGTCTATCACCGACTGCACGCCCTCGGTCGGGGCGTCGACGGAGGACCCAGCCACCATGATGGCGGCGACGATTGCTTCGGGGTCGTCGACAACCAGCGGCCTGACTCGCTGCGCGGTGTGGATGAAGCCCTCGGCGGCCATGTGATCGAGCAACGCCAGCATCGGGTCCCAGAATCCTCCTACATTGCCGAAGACGATCGGCTTGCGGTGATGTCCAAGCTGCGCCCAGGTCATGACCTCGACAATCTCCTCGACCGTGCCGATGCCGCCCGGCAGCGCCACAAAGGCGTCGGATTTCTCGAACATCTTGTGTTTACGCTCATGCATGTTGTCGGTGATCACGAGTTCGTCGAGCCGATCAAGCGCGGTTTCCGTCGCCTCCTTGTTGATCAGGAAGCGCGGAATGATGCCCGTCACCTTGCCGCCGGCGCGCAGGACGCCTTCGGCGACGGCGCCCATGATGCCTTTGGTGCCGCCGCCATAGATTAGCCGCAGGCCCGCTTTGGCGATCGAGCGCCCGAGCAGGTGCCCGGCCTTGATATAAATTTCATCGCGGCCCGGAGACGAGCCGCAATAGACGCAAACGGATCGAATCGTGTTCATGCTGATGATTGGTGATTGGGTCTGAAAGCGCGGTCAAGCCCCAAGGGTCAACAAGCTCGGGCTTTTTCTTGTCGGTCCCTCTTTCTTGTCGACATGGGCAAAACAGGCTAGACCGGCGTTAGGTGGCTAAGGGGTAGAGAAATATGGTGATTAATCCATTGAAGGCGTTCCTGTTCGTGGCGGGTGGGACCGTTGCGGCCGCGGGGACCGCCTATGTATCGGGTGCGCTCGACCCGTATCTTAATCCGACACCGCCGCCGCAAGTGGCGGCCTTGACGCCGCCCGCGGCGCCGAAACCGGCTGATCCCGGCACGGAAGCGCGGCTGCCGCCAGCGGCTGTGCCGGCCGCGCCTGCCGCGGTGCCCCAGACAACGGCGCCGGCCGCACCGGCAACGGGTGCAGCGGTTCCGGCAGCGCCGGCTGCGGCCGGTCCGATCGCACCGTCCTTCGATGTCGTGCGAGTCGAGAGCAATGGCTCCATTGTGATTGCCGGCAACGCAGCGCCCAACGCGAAGGTCGAGATCCTCAACGGCGCGCCCGTGCTCGGTTCGACGGTCGCCGGTCCCGACGGCGCCTTTGTCATCGTGCTCGACGATCCGTTGAAGCCTGGCGACTATACGATTGCCCTGCGCGCGACCACCGGCGGTGTCGTGACGCCGTCGGTGCAGACCGCTGTGGTCTCGGTTCCCAAGGATGCGGCTGGCCAGGTGCTGGCGATGGTCGAGGAGCCCGGCAAGCCGGCCGAACTGCTCACCGTTCCCGCGCCCGAGGCTAAGCCGGCCGCCCCGGCTGCCGGCGACCAGGCCGCCGCGCCGGCGGCTCCCGCGGCGGAAGCGCCCGCAACTGCTTCGGCACCAGCCGCGCCGGCGGCTCCGGCGCCGGCCGTGGCTGAAGCGTCACCTGCTCCGGCAGCCCCATCGGCGGCTGCGCCAGACGTGTCCGAACCCAAGATCGTCGTCGAGGCAGTGGAGATCGACGGCAACAAGATATTTGTTGCCGGCCTCTCAGATCCGGGCCGCAAGGTGCGCGCCTATGCCAATGATATTCTGCTCGGTGACGCTCAGACGTCGCCGAACGGCCATTTCCTCGTCGAGGCGACGCGCGACATTCCGGTCGGCAGCTATACCATCCATGTCGACGGTCTCGATGCCGACGGCGTGAAAGTGGTGGCACGCGCCGCCGTGCCATTCGAGCGCGAGCCGGGTGAATCGATCGCCGCCGTGGCGCCCGCAGAGCCCAAGCCCGCCGAGGCAAAACCCTCGGACCCGAAGCCTGCGGCTCCCGCTGCCGCCGAAGCGCCCGCAACTCCTGCAGCGCCAGCCGCCGAGGCGCCAGCCGTTGCCGCCGCACCGGCCGAAACGGCACCGGCCACGACGCCTGCTCCCGCCGCCGAAGCCCCGGCCATTGTGGCGGAGACCACGCCGCCGAGCGATGTGCCCGAGACCGTGGCGCCCAAACTCGAACATGCCGATGGCGCCGTCATCATCCACCGCAACGACACGCTGTGGCGGATTTCGCGGCGTGTTTACGGTCATGGCGTGCGCTATTCGACCATCTACCTCGCCAACCAGGATCAGATCAGCGATCCTGATCGCATCTGGCCGGGACAGGTGTTCAAGGTCCCGGAAAAATCCAAGGAAGGCGAAGCCGCCGACCTCAAGGCGATGGGCAAGCAGGCGACGACAAAGACCAACTAGAGACAAGGCTTTCCGGAGGTCGAAGTCAGCTAGCTCATTGAGTCGCTTAGGTGTGGAGCCTCAACAGGTTGTCGTCGGTTAAGGCGAGGCGACTGATGGGCGGTTTTGACTTTAGGCTGCCGTGGGGGCGATGCCAATTATATCGGTGCAGCCAGACCGGCAGTTCGGCGGCGCGGTGGTCGGATGTCGGGTAGGCAATGGCGTAGGCCCACTCCCTGAGCGCGGTCTGGATGAAGCGCTCGGCCTTGCCGTTGGTCTTGGGCGTATAGGGCCTTGTCGTGACGTGCTTGAGGCCGAGATCGCGGCAGGCCTTGGCGAAGACCTTCGACCTGTAGCAGGAGCCGTTGTCGGTCATGACGCGGGCGATCGCGACGCCGAGGCTGGCGTAGTAGGCAACCGCCGCCTTGAGGAAGGCGATGGCGCTTTCTTTTTTCTCGTCGGGCAGTATCTGCGAGAAGGCAATGCGCGAGGCGTCGTCGATGCAGACATGGACGAACTCCCAGCCGGCGCCGCGCGACTTGCCCTTTTGCGGATCGCCGGTGATGCGATGGCCGACCTGGCTGAAGCGGCCGAGCTTCTTGATGTCGATGTGGATCATCTCGCCGGGGTGCTCGCGCTCGTAGCGCCGGACCGGTTCGGCCGG